>NZ_JBEXXO010000004.1:0-166339 GCF_040630435.1 Streptomyces sp. NPDC005803
CACGTCGCCGGGCCGCGCGGCGTGCGCGCACGCCCCGGCGCCGCCGCTCTCCAGGTGGAGGGCGGGGGCGCCGGGGCGGTACGGAATTCGGGGCTCAGCTGCCGTCGCGCAGGTCCACCGGTCCCGTCGGCCGGAACTCGATCCGGTCGAAGGAAACCTCGCAGCCGTCGCCCGTGGGCGACTGGGCCAGGAAGCCGACGGACGCGGTGGCGGCCCGCTCCGGCTCGCCCAGGGCGAAGACGCGGACGAAGGTCCACTTCTCGCCGTCGGGCGAGGCGTGGCAGGCGAAGGCGCTGCCGGTGCGGCTCAGGCGCAGCCAGTAGGTGTCGCCGTCCACGACGAAGGAGTTGACGTCGTCGGAGTGGCCGCGGGTGACGACCGTGCAGATCGTGGGGCGGTCCGGGGAGAGCTCCAGGCAGAGCTTGGCCCACTCCCGGTCGCCGACGTGGAGGTAGAGGACCCCCGCGTCGAAGGCGGCGGCGAAGCCGGCCTTCACGCGGGCGATGAGCTGGAAGTCGCCCGCCGGGGCGGTGCCCAGCAGCCGGGGAGCGTCGCTCTGCGGGTCGAGGCCTTCGCCGCCCGGCGGGACGAAACGGTCCTGCCGGGCACCCGCGCGCCCGGTGAGCACGCCGTCCTCGTAGTTCCAGCCCGTGGCGGGGCCGAACGGCTCCAGCCCGAAGGGGAGTCCGGGGATGCGCAGGGTCATGAGCGGTGTCCGTCCACGCGGCGGGGCAGGCCCAGCGGGTTGTCCTCGCGGAGCTCGGGAGGGAGCAGCGCGTCGGGGACCGTCTGGTAGCTGACCGGGCGCAGCCAGCGCTCGATCGCGGTGGCGCCGACCGAGGTGGAGGTGGAGGTGGTGGCCGGGTAGGGGCCGCCGTGGTGCTGGGCGGGCGCGACGGCGACGCCGGTCGGCCAGCCGTTGACCAGGACGCGCCCGGCGAGCGGGGTGAGCGCGGCCAGCAGTGCGGCGGCGCTGCCGTCCGCTTCCTCGGTGGCGATCTGGAGGGTGGCGGTGAGGTTGCCGGGCAGCCGGGACAGGACGGCGGTGATCTCGTCCTCGGAGGTGTAGCGGGCGACGACGGTGACCGGGCCGAAGCACTCCTCCAGGAGCGCGTCGTGCGGGCCCTCGGTGGTGAGCAGCCGCGCCGGTACGGTCAGGAAGCCGGCGGCGACGGTGTGCTCGCCGCCCGCCCCGGGGGTGACCGGGGCTTCCACGTCCGGGAGCCCGGCCCGCTCGCGCACGCCGGCCAGGAAGGCGTCGCGCATGCGGTGGTCGAGCAGGACGCCGGCCTCGGTGTCGCTGACCGCTTCGGTGAGGGACTTGAGGAGGCGGTCGCCGGTCTCACCGGCGGGGGCCAGGACGAACCCGGGCTTGGTGCAGAACTGGCCCGCGCCCATGGTCATCGAGCCCGCGAGCCCCGCGCCGATCTGCTCGCCGCGTTCGCCGGCGGCCGCCTCGGTGACGACCACGGGGTTGAGGGAACCGAGCTCGCCGTGGAAGGGGATGGGGGCCGGTCGCGCGGCCGCCGCGTCGAAGAGGGCGCGTCCGCCGCGGATGGAGCCGGTGAAGCCGGCGGCGCTGACGACCGGGTGCTTGACCAGTTCGACGCCCGCCTCGAAGCCGTGCACCAGGGTGACGACGTCCTCGGACAGGCCGTGCCGCGCCGCGGCCCGGCGCAGCACGGAGGCGCACAGTTCGGAGGTCGCGGGGTGGTCGGGGTGCGCCTTGACGACGACCGGGCAGCCGGCCGCGAGGGCGCTGGCGGTGTCGCCGCCGGGGACGGAGAAGGCGAGCGGGAAGTTGCTGGCCGAGTAGACGGCGACGACGCCGAGCGGGATCTTGTAGCGGCGCAGGTCGGGCCACGGCGGGGTGCGGGTGGCGTCCTCGTGGTCGATGTGGATGTCGAGGTACGCGCCCTCGTCGACGACCTCCGCGAAGGCCCGCAACTGGGCCACGGTGCGGGCGAGTTCGCCGGTCAGCCGGGCCGGGCCGAGCGCCGTCTCGGCGTCGGCGGCCTCGATGACGTGCTCGCCGGCCTCGGCGAGCAGATCGGCTGCGGTGCGCAGGAAGGCGGCGCGCACGGTGCGGTCGGCGAGATGGGCGCGTACGGCGTGAGCCGCCCGGACCACGCGGTCGACCTCCTCCGCTGTAGCCTCCACCGCAACCTGCTCACGCGGGTTCCCGGTGCGGGGGTCGACGCTCCAGACTGGTGCT
Organism: Streptomyces sp. NPDC005803; assembly: GCF_040630435.1. Taxonomy (NCBI): domain Bacteria; kingdom Bacillati; phylum Actinomycetota; class Actinomycetes; order Kitasatosporales; family Streptomycetaceae; genus Streptomyces; species Streptomyces sp. NPDC005803. The sequence continues at coordinate 2,216 of NZ_JBEXXO010000004.1, forward strand.
GCTGCCACCGTGTTTCCTTCCGCTCCACTGCCACACATCAGAAGTTGTTCGGTATTCTGAACAGAGTTCCTGATCGTGAATATGAAGCGACTCTATTTCCGGGCGTTCGGTGTTGGCAAGAAGTCGCAGGGTTTCGTAAGTGGGCTGGAAGGGGCGTGGGGCGATGTCGGTTGCCGAGTCTGGTGGGGCACAGGTCAAGTCCGCTGTACGGACGGTGGAGCTGCTGGAGTACTTCGCCGGGCGGCCGGGCATGCACTCCCTCGCCTCGGTCCAGGAGGCCGTCGGATACCCCAAGTCCAGCCTCTACATGCTGCTGCGCACCCTGGTCGAGCTGGGCTGGGTGGAGACGGACGCGACGGGGACGCGCTACGGGATCGGCGTGCGCGCGCTGCTGGTCGGCACCTCGTACATCGACGGCGACGAGGTGGTGGCGGCGGCCCGCCCCACCCTGGACCGGCTCTCCGACGACACCACGGAGACCATCCACCTCGCCCGCCTCGACGGGACGAACGTGGTCTACCTCGCCACCCGCCAGTCCCAGCACTACCTGCGCCCTTTCACCCGCGTCGGCCGCCGGCTGCCCGCGCACTCGACCTCGCTCGGCAAGGCGCTGCTGGCCACCTACAGCGACGAGCAGGTCCGCAAGATGCTGCCCGAGACGCTGCCGGCGCTGACCGAGCACACCCTGACCGACCGGGAGAAGCTCATCGAGGAGCTGCACCTGATCCGTGAACAGGGCTACGCGGTGGACCGCGAGGAGAACACCCTGGGGCTGCGCTGCTTCGGCGTCGCTGTCCCGTACCGCACCCCGGCCCGGGACGCCATCAGCTGCTCGGTGCCGGTCGCCCGGCTCACGCCGGCGCACGAGCAGATGGTCAAGGACGCGCTGTTCGACGCGCGGGACCGGCTGACCCTCGCCACTCGCAGGCTCTGATCCGGTGGACGTGCGCCTGCGCGAGGTGCGGGACGGCGACCTGCCGTTGTTCTTCGTCTGGATGTCCGACCCCGAGTCGGTGCGCACGGCCGCCTTCACCAGCGAGGACCCGGCCGACCGGCACGCGTTCGACGCCCACTGGGCGCGCGTCCTCGCGGACCCGTCCGTCGTGATGCGCACGGTGCTCGCCGACGGCGCGGTGGCCGGCAGTGCCGGGGTGTACGGAGCACCCGGCGACCGGCAGGTCACGTACTGGATCGACCGGGCACGGTGGGGCCGCGGTCTGGCCACCGCCGCTCTGGGCGCGCTGCTCGACGCCGTGGCGGAACGCCCGTTGTACGCACGCGCCGCGGCCGACAACATGGGCTCGCGGCGGGTGCTGGAGAAGTGCGGGTTCACCGTGACGGGGACGGACCGCGGCTACGCGCACGCGCGCGGCGAGGAGACGGACGAGCTGCTGTTCACCCTGCCCGGGTGAGAACCGCCGCCTCGTCCCGCGCCACGGGCAGGCCCGCACCGGACGCCTGCCCCGGAATCCGCCATGACCTACGGAGCTCTCGCACACTCCTCCGATAACATGCTCGAATTCATGGCGATTGACCTCATCGTCCACTCCTCACCGGCGAACCGTGCTGCCCGGTGCGACAAGTGCCCTACAACGTGACCTCTCGACCCATATCTAACAAATCGGCCAAACTCTTGATACCTATAGCCTCGCGGGTGTCCGCGCGAATAACCGACGGAAGTACGCCCGGCACCCGGCGTCGGCCACGGACGGCGCTCTACGCCGCGGTGGCGGTGGTGGGCCTCGGATTCCTCGTCGCCCTGGAAGTCGCCGCACGCCACTACGGTCTGCCGGGGCCGATCGCCAGCCAGGCGCGCGAGGTGATATTCGCCCCCGCCTCCGGGTTCCTGCTGTACGCCAGCATGGGGCTGATGATGGTGGTGCTCACCTGGCGCCAGCGGTTCATCGCGATGGGGACCGCGATCGGTATCGACCTCGTCATCCTGCTGGTGCGGTGGGTGGCCGACGCGCCGGTGACCCACGGCCACCCCTTCGGCAACGGCGCGCTGTGGGTGATCCTGGGGTGCGCGGTCATCGCCGTCACCCGCCGCACCGGCCGAGAACGCGTCCTGCTGCTCAAGGGCGTCGGACTGGGCCTGCTGCTGGTGACCGGGCGCAAGACCGGCGACACCTGGCTGCTCATCACGTCCAAGACCCGCCCGCTGGTACTCGACCAGTACGTGGCGACCGCGGACCACGCGCTGGGCAACCCCTCGTGGCTGGTGGGCCGGCTGGTCAGGTCCACCGGGTCGTTCGGTGAGGTCTTCCTCGACTCCGTCTACACCCAGCTCGCGGTGGCCGCGGTCGTCGTCGCGCTGTACCAGCTGCGCAACGTGGCGGCCGAACGCCGCTTCCCGTCCCACCACCTGGTGCGCACCTTCCTGGTGATCGGCCTCCTCGGACCGGCCATCTACATGATCTACCCGGTCGTCGGACCGGTGTTCGCCTACGGCGCCGACGGCGGGCACTGGGCGGTGGCCGACCTGTGGCCCGACACGACGACGCCGCTCGGCACCCCGCACCACATGCCGTTCGATGGGTTCACCCCGCGCAACTGCATGCCCAGCCTGCACACCGCATGGGCCACCACGATCTTCATCCACTCCCGCAAGGGCCCCCGCTACCTGCGGTACGCGGGCGCGTTCTGGCTGGTCGCCACACTCGCCGCGACGCTCGGCTTCGGCTACCACTACGGCATCGACATCATCACCGGTGTGATCTTCACCCTGACGATCGAGACGGCCCTGCGCTCGCTCGAACGCGGCTGGGACCGGTCCGGGACCCAGCTGGTCGCTTACGGGACCGCGGTCTTCGCGGCGATCCTGGTGGCCGCCCGCTGGCTGCCGACGCAGATGGCCGCCCATCCCTGGGTGTTCGGCCCCCTGCTCGTCCTGGCGATGGTCTCGGTGATCTACGGGTACGTACGGACCACCCGGCAGTGGGACCCGAAACCCGTGCCGGCGCCGCGGGCGGAGCTGCGGCCCGAACTGGTCTGAGCCGCTGAGGCGTTCCGTCTCCGCCGTCCGGCGGAGACGGATCGTCACCGGGCAGGACGTGCCGGGAGCGGCGGCGCGGCAGCGTGGGCGCCATGACAAGCACCCCTCTCGCGCCCGCCCCCGCACCGGATGCCGCCGCCCCGGTCACCGGCCGCCTCCGCACCGTGCTCCGCACCGTCGCGATCGTCTCCTGCCTGCCCTACATCGTCCTCAAGGCCGCCTGGATCGCGGGCAGTCACCTCGGGATCCCGGCCGGCAGCTCGCTCCTGGACCACCGCACCTCGATGGCTGTCGCGAACGGCGCGTCGCTGGTGATGGACAGCGCGGTCGTGGTCATCGCCCTGCTGCTCACCCAGGCCTGGGGGCGGCGCGTGCCCGCCTGGCTGCTCGCCCTGCCGATGTGGGCGGCGACCGGTCTGCTGCTGCCGATCATGACCGGCTATCCGCTCCAGCTGCTGGTCCAGGTCCTGGGCGGCAGAACCGTCAACAAGGGCGACGTCGGCCGTCCCTTCCTCCACGAGTGGGTCTTCGGCGTCGTCTACACCGGGTTCATCCTCCAGGGGCTGGCCCTGGGCGCCCTGTTCGCGCTGTACGCCCGAAACCGCTGGGGCCATCTCTGGCAGGGCACGCTGCGCGGGCTGCCGGACACCCCGACCGCTCCCGCGCTGCGGGCCGCCGCCGTCGCCGCCTCGCTGCTCGCACTGGTGCCCGGCACCCTGCACCTGCTCTGGGCCGCCGGCTCGACCGCGGGGCTGAACGAGGCCAGGGCCGCGGACCGCACCAGCGGCTTCTACGTGCTCGAAGCGGTCGACGTCCTCTTCGTCGCGGCCACGGTCGCCGGAATCCTCCTCCTTGCCTTCCGCCGCGGCTCCGCGCTGCCGTTGCGGGTGCCGCTCGCGCTGGCCTGGGGCGGCTCCGCGGTGCTGGCCTGCTGGGGTGGCTGGATGAGCGTCGCCTCGCTGAGCGACGTCGACGACCTCGCCGAACAGCCCACCCCCGCCCTGGTGTTGATCTACGCTGTCCAGATGCTCGTAGGGACGCTGGTGCTGACTCTGGGCGCGTACTTCCTGGCGGAGCGCTCGGCCGCGACCCGGCCCGCGGCCCCCCGGGCGTGAGGCCGCTGCCCGACCGGCGGGCCCGGCTGCGCTGGGTGCACCTGATCATCGGCGGCGCCCTGCTGATGCCGTACTTCCTGGTCGGCACCGTGATCGTCGGCTCGTACCGACCGCAGGCCGACCTCTTCGGTTCGCCGGCCAACCAGCTTATCGCGTTCGCCTACGCGCTGCCGATGGCCGCGGTCACCGCCCTCCTCCCGCTCGCCCGGCCGCTCTCGGTGGCCGTCGCCCGGGCCCTGTGCGGACTGCCGCCGGAACGGCCGCTCGCGGACGGACCCGCCAGGTCCCGGCAGGCGCGGCTGCGTTCGGCGGCCTGGTTCACCCTGCACGTGGGCCTCGGCGGCATCGTCAGCGGCATGACGCTCGCGCTGGTCCCCTTCGCCGTGGCCGTCATGGGGCTGCCGCTCTTCGCAGCCGTGCGGGACTCCCCGGTGCTCGGCCTCCCCGAGGCGCTGGACCGGCCGTGGGCCCTGGCCCTGGCGCCCTTCGCCGGGCTCGCGATGCTGGCCGCGCTGACCGGCTGTGCGGCGGCGGCCGGAGCGCTGCTGGCGGACCGGGCGCCGGTGCTGCTCGGCCCTACCCCCGACGACCGGCTGGCCGCCGCAGAGCGCCGCGCGGCCGAGCTGGCGGTACGCAACCGGCTGGCCCGCGAACTGCACGACTCGGTCGGCCACGCGCTCAGCGCCGTCACCCTCCAGGCCGGTGCGGCCCGCAGAGTCCTGGACAGCGACCCGGAGTTCGTCCGGGCCGCCCTGACCGCCATCGAGGAGACGACGCGGCGCACGGTCGGCGAACTGGACTCCGTGCTCGGGATGCTGCGGAAGGACGACGACGGCGCTCCGGACGGCGCCTGCGGCCCGGGGCTCGACGCGCTGGAGGCACTGCTGACGCACTGCGGGCTGCCCGTCGACTACGCCGCCGACGGCGATCCGGACACCGTCCCCGCGGTGGTGTCGCGCGAGGCGTTCCGCATCGTGCAAGAAGGACTGAGCAACGCGCTGCGGCACGGCGGGCGCGGGGAGCCGGTGCGGCTGCGGATCACGGTGGGCGCGGGCGAGCTGGCGATCGTCCTGGACAGTCCGCTGACCGGCCGGCCGGCGGTGGTGCGTCCCGGCGGCGGTCTCGGGCTGCGCGGCATCGCCGAACGGGCCGTACTACTCGGCGGCCGTACCGAGGCCGGGGAACACGAGGACCGCTGGCGGCTGACCGCCCGGCTCCCCCTGCCCTCCCCCGCACAGGAGCAGCGATGAGCACACCCGTCCGGATCGTCCTCGCCGACGACGAACACATGGTCCGCACCGCCCTGCGGGTCATCCTGGACGCCGAGACCGGCCTGGAGGTCGTCGGTGAGGCGTCGACGGGCGCGGAGGCCGTCTCCGTGGTGCGCGCGCTGCGCCCCGATGTGGTGCTGATGGATGTGCGGATGCCGGAGACCGACGGGATCCGGGCGACGGAGCAGATCCTGGCCACACTCGACCCGGCCCCGCGCATCGTCGTCGTCACCACCTTCGAGAACGACTCCTACGTGTACGACGCGCTGCGCGCCGGGGCCGCGGGCTTCCTGCTCAAGCGGGCGGCGGCCGAGGACCTGGTCCAGGCGGTACGGCTGGTCGCGCGCAGCGAGTCGCTGCTCTTCCCCGCCTCCGTACGGGCTCTGGCGGCCGCGTACGGACAGCGGCAGCCGGCCGCCGCGCCGCCGTGGGCGGCCAGGCTCACCGACCGGGAGGCGGACGTGCTGCGGCTGATCGCGAGCGGGCTCACCAACGCGGAGATCGCCGCCCGGCTGCGGGTGGGCCCGGCGACGGCGAAGAGCCACGTGGCGGCCGTCCTCGCGAAGACCGGCGCCAGGGACCGCACCCAGGCGGTCATCGCGGCGTACGAGTCGGGCTTCATCACACCCGGCTGATCCGGCGGGGGCGCGGCGGGCGTTCATGAGGAACGGGTGAGAAGCGGCACAGCCGGGAACGCAGTGCGGCCTCCCGCTCGTCCCTCCAGCGGGATGAACAAGACGATCAGGCGCGCCGCGGTCTTCTCCCTGCTGCTGGTCCTCGCCCTCCTGGGGCGGGCGACCTGGGTGCAGGCGTACCAGGCACGGGCGCTCGCAGACGACGACCACAACCGGCGGAAGATCATCGCGCAGTACGCGCAACCGCTCGGCGACATCATCGTGGCCGGCTCCCCGGTCACCGGATCGAAGAGGACGGAGGGCAGTGATCTCGCGTACAAGCGCACCTACAAGGACGGCGACCTCTACGCCGCCGTCACCGGCTACGGCTCGCAGGCCTACGGCTCCACCCAGCTCGAAGGGATCTACAGCCATGTGCTGGACGGCACCGACACCCGGCTGAAGAATCCGCTGGACGCACTGACCGGCAAGCGGAGCGCGCCGGGCAACGTGCTGACGACGATCGACCCGGACGTCCAGAAGGCGGCGTACGAGGCGCTCGGGGACGACAAGGGCGCGGCCGTCGCGATCGACCCGAAGAGCGGGCAGATCCTGGGGATGGTCTCCTCCCCGTCCTACGACCCCTCCGCCATCAGCGGCACGACGGACGGCGAGACCTGGCGGAAGCTGCTCGCCGACCCGGACAAGCCGCTGGTCAATCGTGCGATGCGGCAGCCGCTGGCACCGGGCTCGACGTTCAAGCTGGTGGTGGCGTCGGCCGCGCTGGAGAACGGGCTGTACGGCTCGGTCGACGAGCCGACGAGGAGCCCCGTTCCGTACACCCTGCCCGGGACCAGCACCCCCCTGAGGAACGAGAGCGCCTCCGCGCCCTGCGAGAACGCGACGCTGCGTGTCGCGCTCCAGTACTCGTGCAACAACGTGTTCGGCAAGGTCGCCGCCGACCTCGGCCAGGACAAGGTGCGGGCGATGGCGGAGAAGTTCGGCTTCAACACCGAGAAGCTCGATGTGCCGGTCCGGGCGTCGAAGAGCGTCTACCCGTCCGGGATGGACGAGGCGCAGACGGCGCTGAGCGGCATCGGGCAGTTCGAGGTCACCGCGACGCCGCTCCAGATCGCGATGGTCTCCGCCGCTCTCGCCAACGACGGCGAGCTGGCCGCACCGCACATGGTCTCCAAGGTGACGGACGCGGACGGCGGCACGCTGGAGGACTTCGAGGACGGTGACATGAAGCGCATCGTGTCCTCGTCCACGGCCGAGCAGCTGCGCAGCGCGATGGTGACCGTCGTGGAGGAGGGCACCGGCACCAACGCCCGGATCGGCGGGGCCGAGGTGGGCGGCAAGACCGGCACCGCGGAGAACGGCGTGGGCAACAGCAACACCCCGTACGCGTGGTTCACCTCGTACGCGAAGGACGACTCCAGCGGCCAGGAGGTCGCGGTCGCGGTGATCGTGGAGGACTCGGGTGCGGCGGCGTCGGAGGTCAGCGGCAACGGCCTCGCGGCCCCGATCGCCCGGAAGATGATGAAGGCCGCGCTCCAGCGGTAGACGGCACGGCGAACGTCCCGGTCCCCCGCCGCGGGGCGCCGGGACGTTCGTCATGTCCCGGCCCCTTCAGGTTTCGGCCCCGGTACGTCTTACTTGGTTACGCACCCGCGTCGAAGCGCTTCCGTGACGCGCTGGTACGCTCTCGCCCCGCCCGCCGTGGGCGAGTCTGGGAACGTACACAACCCGCCCGTGCGGGCACCGGGGACCGAGCGCAGAGATGAGGTAGCTGTGGGCACGTCCATCGACCAGGCGGATGCCGCTGCCGCCGAGTTCCATGAGTTCTTCGAAGCCCATTACGCCGAACTCGCCCGGCTGGCCCACCTGCTGACGGGTGAGGCCGACGCCGCCGACGATCTGGCGGCCGACGCCCTGCTGGCGCTCTGGCACCGCTGGGACCGGGTGCGGAAGGCCGACCATCCGGTGGCGTACGCGCGCGGCGTCGTCGCCAACCTGGCGAGGACCCGCATCCGCAGCGCCGTGCGCGAGCGGCGGCGGATCGCGCTGTTCTGGGCACCGCGCGGCGGCGGGGACGCGGTCGAGGATCCGGACGTGCCGGCGGTCGTCGACGTCCAGGGAGCCCTGCGCAGGCTGCCGTTCCGCAAGCGCGCCTGTGTGGTGCTGCGGCACGCCTTCGACCTCTCGGAGCGGGACACCTCGCTGGTGCTCGGGATCTCGGTGGGTACGGTGAAGAGCCAGACCTCGCGTGCCGTCGCGGAACTGCAGCGGCTGCTGGGTCCTCAGGCGTCCGCCGCCGCGCAGGTACGGGCGGCCGCCGCGGCGCGGTCCGGCGGAGGAGAGCGGTGAAGGACGAGGAACTGCCGGTGCGGCTGCGGGAGGCCGCCGAGGCGCACCGCCCCGACCGGGAGCGGATGCTGGCCCGCGTGGAGCGCGGCATGGCCGAGGGCCGCGGGCCGGCCCGGGTGGCGCGCCCGCGGCGTGCACCCGCGCCGTGGCTGCGGGTCGCGGGTGCGACGGCCGCGGTCTGCGGGGTGGTGGCGTTCGGCGCTCTCGCCGTCACCTCCGCCGGTGAGGACGGAGCGCGGGGGACACGCGTGGCCGCGCCTCCTCCCACCCCGTCGGTGACCCCGCCCGCGGCCCTCGGCTCGCTGCGCGGCGAGGACGGGCCGCTGTGGACGGCCGGGGCCGTGGACCCGCACTCCAACGCGTACTGGGCGCAGAGCAACGTGACGCTGCGGACGGCCGAACCGCTGTCCGCGCTCACCGTGGAGCTGCGGATCGCCCTCACCGGCGGGGTGACCAGCACCGGTTCCTGGCGCTCGCTGCCCGAGGAGGACTTCACCGTGTCGGTGACGGAGGACGGCGGCCATCTCGTCTACCGGTGGGCGCTGCGGCCGGGCCGGACGGTGCCCGCCGGTACCCACACGTTCGCCGGGCAGTACAACCACGCCGAGGGCGTCCGGGACGCGACGGGCGACTACCTCACCGCCCACGCGGTCAGCGCCACGGGCGAACGGGCCTCGGTGGGAGCGTCCTTCGGGCCGGAGCGCTGACCGGCCGGACGGAAAGAAGGCGGCGGAACCCGGCAACCGTTGCCGCCCGCGGTGGCGACCAAGGAGCGCAGCACTCCCCCACCACCGAGGAACGGGACACCGCCATGAAGAAACGAGCCGCACCGCACGGCAGCCACGCACGGCGCTCCGGCCGCCGTCGCATGATCGCCGCTTCGGCGACCGCACTCTCCCTCACCGGCGCCGCGCTCACCACCGGCCTGCTGGTCCAGTCGGCCGGCGCCGCCCCCTCCGCCGCCACGGCCGCCGCGTGGCCGACGCCCTCGCGTTCACAGGCCGTCTCCGCGACCATCAAGGTCTCGGGGACGTACGACGGCAAGCTGAAGCGCTTCTACGGCAGCGGGGACCTGGGTGACGGTGGCCAGGACGAGGGCCAGGACCCGATCTTCGAACTGGCCGACGGGGCGGTCCTGAAGAACGTCGTCGTGGGCTCCCCTGCCGCCGACGGCATTCACTGCAAGGGCAGTTGCACGATCCAGAACGTGTGGTGGGAGGACGTCGGCGAGGACGCGGCGTCCTTCAAGGGCACCTCGTCGGGCGCCACGTACAAGGTGACCGGCGGCGGCGCCAGGAAGGCCGACGACAAGGTCTTCCAGTTCAACGGCGCGGGCACGCTGACGATCAGCGGGTTCCAGGTCTCCGACTTCGGCAAGCTCGTGCGCTCCTGCGGCAACTGCTCCAAGCAGTACAAGCGCACGATCGCGGTCAGCGACGTCGATGTGACGGCCCCCGGCAAGGCCCTGGTCGGGATCAACACGAACTACGGGGACACCGCGACGCTGAGGTCGGTGCGGATCCACGGCGACAGCGGCAAGAAGATCAAGCCGTGCGTCCGCTACACGGGCAACGACGACGGTGACGAGCCGACGGAGACCGGCAGCGGGCCGGACGGCACGTACTGCAAGTACAGCGGCTCGGACATCAGCTACGGCTGAGCGAAGGCCACGGGAGCCCCGCCGGACCGGTCCGGCGGGGCTCCCGTCACGCGGTGGCGCGTCCTATTCGTAGGGACGCCAGTCGCCGAGCCAGGCGCCCGGGGTGTGCAGGCGCGCCTCGGACGCGGTCAGCCGGGGGCGGTTGGCGGGCACCGTGACGCGCGCGCCGGGGCCCGTGTTGCGGTATTCGGCGAACCGCTGCTCCTGCCAGGGGAAGCCCGCGGACATGGTCCCGTAGGGCTCGTCCGTGTCGGTCCCGGCGTCCAGGCGGCTGTCGCGGACGGTCAGCATCGGGTGCGCGGTGAGGTCGGAGGAGGGCACCCAGGGGCGGGCCAGCTTGAAGTACCCGTCCGGCGCGGTGCTGGTGACGCGGGAGCGCAGCACCAGGTAGCCGTGCGGGTTGGCTCCGGCGGTGCTGGGTGCGAAGACGTAGCCGTACGGCGGGGCCGCCAGGTCGGTACGGGTCAGGGTGCGGAAGTGACAGCGGTCGAGGACGGCGGTGGCGCGGCCGAAGACGAAGTCGACGTCCCCTTCGACGTAGCAGTCGCGGTAGTACTGGCGGGCGAAGGCGGTGAGGGCGAGGGAGTCGGCGTACAGGGTGTCCTGGTGTCCCAGGAAGCGGCAGCGGTAGAACGCCGACCGGTCGCCCTGCACCTTGATCGCGACGGCCTGGGTGCCGGTGTAGTCGGGGTGGTCGGCGCGCAGCCAGTCGTTGGCGAAGGTCAGGCCGTGGGCGGTGAGTCCGGCGGGCCGGGCGGTGACGGTGGCTGATCCGCTGGTTCCGTACGTGCCCGAACCGTCGGGCCGGGGGGTGCCGTTGGCGTTGGCGTAGACGATGACGGTGCCGTGCGGGTCTCCGCTCGCGCCGATGAGGGTGAGACCGGTCCGGTCGGCCGGGATGTCGACCGTCTCGCGGTAGGTGCCCGGGGCGATCACCAGGGTCCGGCCGGGGCCGGTCGCTGCGTCCACGGCGGCCTGGACGGTGGTGTGGTCGCCCCTGCCGCGGGCGTCGACGTACAGCGTCGCGGGGTCGAGGCGGCGGGACGGTGAGCCGTGGCGTCCGAACGGGCGGTGCGCGCCGGGGCGGCCGTGGGCGTGCGCGGTGGGGGCCGCGCCGAGGGCGAGGGCGGCGCTGCCGCCGGCGAGCAGGGTCAGGGCACTGCGTCTGCTGGGCATGGGCGGTACTTCCTTACGCGGGCGCGACGGGGGCCGGGCGGGACCCGCCGGTGCCGGGAGGGGCACCGGCGGGGTAGCTGGGAGGGGACGGCCGGCCGGTGGTCAGGCGCCGGGGATCCGGCCGGCGCCCGCCTTGAGGCCGACGAGCAGCGGCACGAGCAGCGGGTGGTCGACCTTGGTGCGCAGGGTCGGCGTCCAGCCGGCTCCGGTGGTCAGCTGCTCCGCGGGGACGCCCGCGTTGTGGACGGCGACGAGGTCCGTGCGGCGGCCGTTGACGTAGTTGTCCGAGGCGGTGAGCGAGGACTCGGACCACTTCTTGAGGATCTTCGCCTGGTCGAACCCGGCGCCGAGGCTGAACGCGTTGTGCTCGGCGACGAGCTGGGACTTCGCGCCGATCCCGTACGTGTAGCCGTAGACGCTGCCCTGGGTGGCGACGAAGTGGTTGTTGTACGAGTCGACCTGCCCGAAGCGGACGCGGGGGGCGCGCTCGTTCACGTTCTTGAAGAGGTTGTGGTGCAGGGTGACCCGGAGCTTGCCGCTGTCGGTGGCGCCGGCGCCGTCGCTGTTGCCGATGAGCATCGTCTTGTCGTGGTCCTTGAGGACGTTGTACGAGACGGTGACCAGGTCGGCGCCCTTGACGATGTCGAAGAGCCCGTCGTGCTGCTGGTACAGCTCGTCGAAGTAGCGGGGCTGGTCCGCGTCGTGGCGGTCCCCGTCGCTGAAGGTGTTGTGGTCGACCCAGACGTGGTCGGAGCCGTAGACGACGAGGTTGTCGTACTCGGAGTTCCAGTGGCCGGTGTCGCCGTCCGTGGGGTCCCACTGGGGGAAGCAGTCGTAGGTGTCCTCGAGCGAGATGTTGCGGACGATGACGTTGGAGACGTTCTGGATCTGGAGGCTGGCGCCGATGACCGTGGCGTCCCTGCCGACGCCGATGAGCGTGGTGTTGGACGGGACGTAGACGTTCACCGCGGCCTTCTGCAGCTTGGCGGAGGCGAGCCGGGCGTCCTCCAGGGGGCCGGACGGCACCTCGTCGCGGCCCCAGGTGGCCGGGTCGTAGGCGGCGAGGTACTTGTCCAGGGTGTAGCCGTCGGTCTGGTACGCCTCGCAGTCGATCGGGGTGCCGGCGGCGTCGGAGTTCCCGTGGACGGTGCCGTCGATCTTGATGATCTTCGGCGCGTCGCCCGCGTCCGCGAAGGCGGCGATGAGTTCGGCCCGGTTGCTCACGGTGTAGACGTGGTCGGGGGTGGCGGCGGCGCCGCCGGTGGTGGAGCCGTCTGCGGCGGCCCAGCCGTCGCCCTTGGCGAGGACGGCGCGGTCGATGCCCTGGTGGCGGCCGGGGCCGCCCGGGTGCCCGGTGGCCTGGGCGGGGACGGACACGGCGAGCGCCAGGGAGGCGCAGCCCATCACCAAGGCGATGGCGCGAGCATGACAGATGCGTGCGGGCATGGCGGATCCTTCGGTGGTGAGGTGAGGTGGGACGGAACGGGTGGGGCGGCCGGGGTCAGGCCTGCGGCCAGGTGATCCATTCGAGCGGGATCGCGGAATCGGTGCGCCGTACGTCGCGCGGGGCGAGCACCCGCCCGGCCACGAGGGCCCGGGCGACGAGCCGCGCGACCTCGACGGCGCCGCGGGGCTGGAAGTGCGTGTTGTCCTGTCGCCCGTCGGGGTAGTTGGGCGACTCGCCCGGCTCCAGCCAGTTGAAGTACGCCGACGTGCCGTCGGGGCCGAGCTCCTGCCAGCGCGCGAGGGTGAGCGCCTGGAGGTCGAGCAGCGGCACGCGCTCCTCGGCGGCCAGCGCGCGCATCGCGGCCGGGTACTCGCCGTGGCTGGGCTTCGCCGTGCCGTCGGCGGCGAAGCGGCGGCGCTCGACCGGGGTGAGCAGGACCGGCCGCGCCCGGCGGGAGCGCGCGCCGCGCACGTACTGGCGCAGGCAGTCCTGGTAGGTGGTGTACGGGTCGGTGCCGCGGGCCGGGTCGTCGGTCTTCTCGTCGTTGTGCCCGAACTGGATCAGCAGGAGGTCTCCCTCACGGACCCGCTCCAGCAGGGCGGCGAGCCGTCCCTCGTCGATGAAGCTCTTCGAACTGCGGCCGTTCATGGCGTGGTTGGCGACCGTCAGGGTCCGGCCGAGGAAGAACGGCAGGGCCATGCCCCAGCCGGTCTCGGGCGCCGCGTCGGCGTACTTCTGCGCGGCCGTCGAATCGCCGGCGATGTGCAGGGTTCGGGGGCGGGGGCGGCCCGGGCCGTGCGCCGCCGCGGCGGTGCCGGTGGCGAGCGCCAGCGGCAGCGCGGCGAGGGCGGCCGCGGTCTGCCTGCGGGTGAGTGACACGGTGAAGCTGCCTCTCTCATGGATGCGTAGCGGGGCGTACGCGGACGTACGGCGGTACGGGGTGCAGGAGGAGAAGTGCAGGAGGAGAGGGGACCGGCGGCGGGACGCGACCCGAACCGCCGCCGGCCCCCGGTCACCGGGGTGTCGGACCTGGCGGGCGGCGGCTTCTCAGCCGTTGCCGATCTCCTTCCACTCCGCCTGGGCCTTGTTCAGCTCGTCCGCGATCTTGTCCAGGAATGCCTTGGCCGTGACCTTGCCGAGGAGCAGCTTCTGGAACTCCGGCTCGTTGTCGGCCTTGCTGATGTTGTTCCAGTCCGGCAGGTAGTACGGCAGCTGCACGATCTTGGTGGAGCCGTCGGTGAGGGCCTTGGCGGCGAGCTCGGTCGGCTCGGCGGCGCTGATCCACGGGTCCTTGGCGGCCTCGGTGTTGGCCGGGATGGCGCCCGCCGACTCGTTCCACTTGCTGTTCGACTCGTGGGAGGCGGCGAACTCGATGAACTTCCAGGCGGCCGTCTTGTTCTTGCTCGACCGGAACAGACCGAGCCCGTCGACCGGGTTGGAGACCTGGACCCGGGTGCCGCTGTCACCGATCGGGTTCGGTATGCCGGCGAACTTCTCCTTGCCCAGCGCCTTCAGGTGGTCCTGGTAGGAGCCGAGGTTGTGGCTCAGCATGCCGATGGTGCCGGTGTCGAACTGGGCGACCATCTTGGTGAAGTCGTTGTTGACGTCGGCGGCGGGCGTCGCCTTCTTGTACAGCGCCACGTACTTCTCCAGCGCGGCGACGTTCTTCGGGTCGTTGAGCGTCGTCTTGTCGCCGCTCCAGAACTCGGTGATGCCGGACTGGCCGTACGACGCGTCGATGGCCTGGGCGATGGAGCCGGCGCCGCCGCGGATGGTGTAGCCGAACTTGTTGTCCTTGGAGGCCGTGAGCTTCTCGGCCGCCTTGTAGAAGTTGGCCCAGGTGGTGGGCGCTTCGAGGCCCGCGGCCTTGAACAGGTCGGTGCGGTACCAGAGGGCGCCGTTGTTGGCGGAGGTCGGCACGGAGTACATGTCGTCGCCCCGGCCGCCCGCGTCCTTGACGCTCGCGACCATGCCCTCGACGAGCTTGCCGTTGAGGGTGGAGTCCTTGATCCGGTCGTTGACCGGCTCGAGTGCCTCCTGCGAGACCATGTTGGCGAGGTAGGCGGTGCCGACGCCACCGACGTCCGGCAGTCCGCCGCCCGCGATGGCCGTGTCGTACTTGGACTGCACGTCCGCGATCGGGATCGGCACGTACTTGACCTTGATGTCCGGGTACTTCTTCTCGAAGTCCTTGATGATCTCGGTCCAGATGGCGGTCCGCGGACCGCCGTTGTTGTCCCAGAAGGTGATCTCGCCCTTGCCGCTGCCCTCGGTGCCGCTGTCGCTGCCGTCGTCACCGCAGGCGGTCGCGGTCAGCGCGAGCACCGCGGCCAGGGAGACAGCGGCCGTGGCACGCCCCCGCTGCGTCTTCGAGATGTTCATGATCGGCTCTTCTCTCTCGGTTCTCTCGGTCCGTGCGCGTGAGTGGGGGGTTCGGTGGTCCGGTGCCGGCCGGCCGTCATCCTTCGACGGCCCGGCCGGTACGGGTCAGGGGGTGGTGCGGAAACCGGTGAAGCAGGCCGTCCCGGCCGGCCCCGTCCCGGGCGGTGCGGTGGCGAACAGGCCGAGCAGGGCGCCGACCCAGCGCCACGGCGTGGCGGCGAAGACCTGGCCCGAGGGCCGGAACCCGCCCCCGTCCCCCGTGTCGGCGAAGAAGCGGCAGCGGGCGCCCGGCGCGACCTCGATCCGGAGCCGGGCGGTGCCGTCGGGGGCGGCCCGGCTGTGGGCGGCGTCGCGTTCGTGCTCGGCGACCGTCTCGGCGTACCGGTGCACGAGCCGTATCCCGTCGGCTCCGTCCGCCGGCCGCTCCAGACCGATCCAGCTGAACGCGTCCCCGAGCACCGCGAGACCGGCCTTGGCGCCCGCCACCTGGCTGCCGAGGGTCAGCTCGGTCTCGACGGTGAACGTCTCGGCGGGCAGCCGCTGGACCAGCACGTTGGGCAGGGCCCGCAGATCGTGCGCGTACGCGGTCCGTACGCAGCTGAGCCGCAGCCCGTCCCCGCCGTGCTCGACGGTCCAACCGGGACGGGGGTCGGCCGTCCACTGCCACTGCCTGCCGTACCGGCCGCCCGGGAAGCTGTCACCGCTGGCCGGGGCCGCGGCGGACTGCTCGGGCGCGGCCGGTTTGGTGTGCACGGAGACGGGCTCGCCCCCGTCGCCGATGACCGGCCAGCCGTCCTCGGCGTCCCAGCGCATCGGCTGCAGGTGGACCACCCGCCCGTACGCCCCGCGCTCCTGGAAGTGCAGGAACCAGTCCTCACCGGCCGCGGTGGTGACCCAGGCCCCCTGGTGCGGACCGTTGACCGCGGTACGGCCCTGGGAGAGGACGACGCGCTCCTCGTACGGCCCGGAGAACTCCCGGGAACGGAAAGCGCCCTGCCAGCCGGTGCTGACCCCGCCCGCCGGGGCGAGGATCCAGAATTCGCCGCCCCTCCGGTAGAGCTTGGGGCCCTCCAGGGTGAACCAGCCGGGGATCGTGTCGGCGTCGATCAGGGTCTCGCCCTCGTCGAGGAGCTCCCGTCCGTCGGGGCTCATCCGGTGGCCGGTGAGCCGGTTCTTGATCCCGGAGCGCGACTTGGCCCAGGCGTGCACCAGGTAGGCCTCGCCGGTCTCCTCGTCCCACAGCGGGCAGGGGTCGATCAGCCCCTTGCCCGCCTTGACCAGATGGGGCGCGCTCCACGGTCCGCGGACGTCCTCGGCGTGGATCTGCTGGATGCCGTGGTCGGGGTCGCCCCAGAAGATCCAGAACCGTCCGCCGTGGTGCCGCAGCGACGGCGCCCACACCCCGCAGTCGTGGCGGGGCACGGCGAAGTCCGCGGCCGGCTCCAGCCGGTCCAGGGCGTGGCCGATCAGGGTCCAGTTCACCAGGTCGCGCGAGTGCAGCAGCGGCAGTCCGGGGACCCGGCCGAAGCTGGAGGCGGTGAGGTAGAAGTCGTCGCCGACCCGCACCACGTCCGGGTCGGACCAGTCGGCGTTCAGCACCGGGTTGCGGTAGGTGCCGTCCCCGAGGTCGGCGGTCCAGGGGCGTTCGGCCGGGGCGCTCACGCGGTCACCGCCCGGCGCACGTACGCGGCGGCCTCGGCCCGGTCGAGCCGCCCGTCCGCGACGACGGTGACGACCCGGCGCACGATCGTCGCGCCCGCGGGGACGGGGAGGCGGTCGGCGGCGGCGAGGGAGGAGCCGACGCCCGGGTACTCGGCGGTCCGCACGAACCACGGGTCCCGGCGGGTCTCCTCGGTCGCGCCGGCGAAGACCAGGGTCCAGCCGTCACCGCTCATCGCCACCCAGTCGGCGGCCCGTCCGTGCACCGCCTCCTCCCCGTCCGCGCATGCGCTGAACACGGTGGGCGCCGAGGCCTCCTTGGGCGCGCGCCAGAAGAATCCGCCGTATCCGGCGCCCGGCCGTCCGTTGGTGGCGGGGCTGCCGATGGACAGGTCCGCGGCACCCCGGTTGGTGAGCGAGAAGGAGAAGTCCAGGGCCCAGGCTTCCTGGGAGAGTTCGGCGGTGGCCACCGTGCGGTGCTCCCGCAGCAGTTCGGTGTCGCCGGCCTGCCAGCTGAGCTCCTCGACGAATCCGTCCGGGTCGCGGAGCTTCCAGCCGAGGTGGCGCTGGACCCCGTGGTTGTCGAGCGCGGTGGGGCCCTGGTCGCGGACGAAGGTGCGGCCGCCCCAGAAGTTGTGCCCGGCGACGTCGGGGACGGCGACGGAGGTGCCCAGGTGGTGGAGGTGGTCGGCCGGGCGCTCCTCGGTGACGGGGGTGCCGGCGAGGGTGGTGACCGGGTGGAGGTAGGGGCGGCTCTCGGGGCTGGGGAGGTAGGTGTAACGGCCGACCGGGCGACCGGCGCAGCTCAGCAGTGCGGTCGTGGTCACGATGAACTCACCTGCCTCGGGAGCGCCCAGGGGACGCCGAGTTCGGAGAAGAGCGTGAGGGTGTCGGCGCCCGCCGCGACCAGGGCGTCGATTCCGCGCACCACCCGGCGGGGGGCGGCGGGAGTGGTCGCGGTGTACCAGGCGTCGGCCGGCAGGGCGAGCGGCTCGGGGGCGGTCCGCACGGCCTCGACGACCTCCATGAACGCGCCGGTGCGGTGCGGCGGCACCAGCAGGGGCGTGCCGTGCGTCAGGTGGCCGACGAGGTTCTCCAGGAGGTCGGTCCGTCCGTGCACCGCCTCCTCGGGGCCGTGTCCGGCGCGCTGGACGAGGACCCGGTCCTGCTTGTACCAGAAGGTGATCCGGCCGCGGTCGCCGTGGACGATCACATAGGGCTCCCCGGCCTGTTCCGCGCACAGGGTGACGGCGGCGGTGACCGGGAGCCCGGCCGTGGTGGTGACGCGTACGCAGGAGGTGTCGTCGGCCTCGATGTCGTGGGCGCGGAAGAGCTCGGTGTCGATCGAGGCGACGTCCTCGGCCCTGCCGCTGCCGGCGAGTTCGAGGGCGGTGGCGACGGCGTGGGCGAGCGGGTTGGTCAGGACCCCGTCGACGACGTCGGCGCCGCCGATCCGGCGCCGCCCGGCCCAGGGGGCCCGCCGGTAGTAGGCCTCGTCCCGGACCCAGGCGCCCGCTGCCCCGTAGCCCTGGACGGCGCCGATGGCGCCGGTGCTCACGAGCTCGCGGATGGCGGGCACGGCGTGCGAGCCGAAGGACTGGAAGCCCACCTGGCAGGCGATCTGGGCATCCTGCACCCCGGCCAGGATCCGTTCGAAGTCGGTCCGGGTCGCGGCGGGCGGCTTCTCCAGCAGGAGGTGGACGCCCCGGCCGGCGGCGGTGAGCGCCAGTTCGGCGTGGGTCTGGATCGGGGTGCAGATGATGGCGGCGCGGGCCCCGGTGGAGTCCAGGAGCGCACCGAAGTCGGGTGACTGCTCCGGGAGTTCGCCGGCGAAGGCATGGAGTTCGCCGTCGTCGAGCGGCTTCAGCTCGCAGACTCCCACGAGCCGGACGAGGCCCTGGTGCTGGAGGCGGCGGATGTTGGCGAGGTGCCAGCGGCCGTGGCCGCGGGCGCCCGCGAGGACGATCGGGACGGGTGTGGTGGTGGGCAGGGACGGCATGTCCGTCACCCCTTCACGGCGCCGGCGCTGAAGCCGGTGATGAGCCATTTCTGGATGAAGGCGAAGACGATCACCACGGGTACCGCGGCGATCACTCCGCCGGCTGCGAGCGCGCCCAGGTCGACGCTGTCCGCGCCGATGAGGGTGTTCAGGCCGACCGGGATCGTCTGCTTGTCCTGCTCGCTGAGGAACATCAGGGCGAACAGGAAGTGGTTCCAGCTGTGCACGAAGGCGAAGGAGCCGACCGCGATGAGGCCCGGTCTCAGCAGCGGCAGCACCACCGCGCAGAAGGCCCGGAAGCGCGAGCAGCCGTCCACCCAGGCGGCCTCCTCCAGGGTGGCCGGCACGTTCTTGATGAATCCGCTGATCAGGATGATGGAGAGCGGCAGCTGGAACACCGTCTCGGCGATGACCACGCTCCCCAGGGAGTTGATCAGCTGGAGGTTCTTGAAGATCTCGAAGAGCGGTACGAGCATCAGCGCGCCCGGGATGAACTGCGAGCAGAGCAGCGCCAGCATGAAGGCGTTCTTGATCTTGAAGTCGAACCGGGCGAGCGCGTAGCCGCCGGCCAGCGCGACCAGCGTCGTGCTGACCAGGGTGCAGACCCCGACGATCATGCTGTTCTGGAAGAAGACGGCGAAGCTGCGCTCGTTCCAGACCTTGGAGAAGTGCTCCCCGGTCATCGGCCAGGGCACCAGCGAGGTGGAGCCCGCGGGGCGCACGGCGAACAGGAACATCCAGTAGAACGGGATGAGGGTGAAGACGAGGTAGATGCCGAGCGGCACGTAGATCTGCCAGCGCGGTACGTCGTCGAAGGCGCGTTCACGGCCGGGCTTGCCGCGCCGGTGCGCGGCCGGGGCGCGGTCGCCCTGGACGGGCGGACGCGGGGCTTCGGTGCCGTTCTTCTCGGCCAGTGCGGCAGTCACTTGTGGTCGCCTCCGAACTTGCTCAGGCGCAGATAGACGATCGAGCAGAAGAGGAGGATCACGAAGGCGACGGTGGTGAGCGCGGAGGCGTATCCGAAGTCGTGGCCCTCGATGCCGGTGTTGGCGACGTAGAGCGGCAGGGTGGTGGTCTCGCCGGCCGGCCCGCCGCCGGTGAGGGTGTAGAGCAGGTCGACGTTGTTGAACTCCCACACACCGCGCAGCAGCGTGGACAGGATGATCGCGTCCCGCAGGTGGGGCAGGGTGATGTGGAAGAACTGGCGCAGCCGCCCGGCCCCGTCGACGGACGCCGCCTCGTACAGCTCCTTGGAGACGGACTGCAGGTCGGCGAGGATGAGGATGGCGAAGAAGGGGACACCGCGCCAGAGTTCGGCGACGGTCGCGGCCCAGAAGACGGTGCCGGTGTCGGAGAGCACCGAGGTGCCGTAGTCACCGATCCCCGCGTCCGCGAGGTACCGGCTGAAGCCCGTCGAGGAGTTGTAGAGCAGGATCCAGATGGTGCTGGTCAGCACCCCGGAGACGGCCCACGGCGAGAAGACCATGGCCCGGGAGATGCCGCGGCCGACGAAGGTCTGGTTGACGATCAGGGCGAGCGCGAGGCCGAGGGTGAGCTGGAGGGCGACCTGGACGACCACCCACTGGGCGCTGAAGCCGAGCGTCGTCCAGAACTGGTCGTCCTCGGTGAAGATCCGGGTGAAGTTGTCGAAGCCCGCGAAGCCGTTCCGCCAGGGCTTGGTGACGTTGTAGTTCTGCAGGCTGTAGTAGAAGACGCTGATCACCGGGTAGGCGATGAAGCCCAGCATCAGCAGCCCCGCGGGGGCGATCAGCAGGTACGGCAGCCGGCGGGGGCTCGCGGAGCGGCGCCTGGGCACCTTCGGCGGTGTGGCCACAGCGGAGGCTTGGGCCATGACACGTCTCCGTTCTCTCTCAGGTACGGGGTGCGAGGTGGTGCTGAGGGTGCGTGAGGGTGCGGTGCGTGGTGATGCGTGCAGTGCGCAAGCGCTTGCCGCATGATGTTCGGTATGCCGAACGAGGCGGGGCGCCCGAATTCTGTCGGGCCGTTCAGCCGGCGTAGGGGTCGGGAACTTCTCCCGGCCGGGCCAGGAAGGCGAAGTCGCAGCCGGTGTCGGCCTGGGTGATCTGGTCGTGGTAGAGCGCCCCGTAGCCGCGCTCGTACCGGGTGGCCGGCGGCGTCCACTCGGACCGGCGCCGCGTCAGCTCCTCCTCGGGCACGTCGAGGTGGAGCAGGCGCGCCTCGACGTCCAGGGTGATCGGGTCGCCGGTGCGCACGAGGGCGAGGGGCCCGCCGACATAGGACTCCGGGGCGATGTGCAGGACGCAGGCGCCGTAGCTGGTGCCGCTCATCCGGGCGTCGGAGATCCGCACCATGTCCCGTACGCCCTGCTTCAGCAGGTAGTCGGGGATCGGCAGCATGCCGTACTCGGGCATCCCGGGACCGCCCTTGGGGCCGGCGTTGCGGAGCACCAGCACATGGTCCGGGGTGAGGGCCAGCGCGGGGTCGTTGATGGTGCGCTGCATCTCCTTGTAGTCGTCGAAGACGACGGCGGGACCGGTGTGGCGCAGCAGGTGGGGCTCGGCGGCGATGTGCTTGATGACGGCCCCGTCCGGGCAGAGGTTGCCGCGCAGCACCGCCACGCCGCCCTCCCCGGCCAGGGGGTTGTCGCGTTCACGGATGACGTCGCTGTTGTGCACGAGCGCGCCGTCGAGCTGTTCGCGCAGGGTGTCGTGCGCGACCGTGGGCCGGTCCAGGTGCAGGACGTCGGTCAGCCGGGCGAGGAAGCCGGGCAGGCCGCCGGCGAAGTGGAAGTCCTCCATGAGGTACTTCCCGCCGGGGCGGAGATTGGCCAGCACCGGCACGGTGCGCGCGATGCGGTCGAAGTCGTCCAGGGTGAGCTTGACGCCGGAGCGGCCCGCCATCGCGATCAGGTGGATGACGGCGTTGGTGGAGCCGCCGAGGGCGAGGACCGTGGCGACGGCGTCCTCGTACGCCTCCGCGGTGAGGATCGACGACAGCTTCCGCTGCTGCCACACCAGTTCGACGATGCGGAGGCCCGACTGTGCCGCCATCCGGTCGTGGCCGGAGTCGACGGCCGGGATCGAGGAAGCGCCGGGGACGGTGACGCCGAGCGCTTCGGCGGCGGCGGTGAGGGTGGAGGCCGTGCCCATCGTCATGCAGTGGCCGGGCGAGCGGGCGAGCCCGTTCTCCAGTTCGTCCATCTCGCAGTCGCCGATGAGGCCGGCCCGCTTGTCGTCCCAGTACTTCCACATGTCGGTACCGGAGCCCAGGACCTCGTTGCGCCAGTGCCCCGGCAGCATCGGCCCCGCGGGTACGAAGACGGCCGGCAGGTCGACGGAGGCCGCGCCCATCAGCAGCGCGGGCGTCGACTTGTCGCAGCCGCCCAGCAGCACCGCGCCGTCGACGGGGTAGGAGCGCAGCAGCTCCTCCGTCTCCATCGCCAGCATGTTGCGGTAGAGCATCGGGGTCGGCTTCTGGAACGTCTCCGAGAGGGTGGAGACCGGGAACTCGAGCGGGAAGCCGCCGGCCTGCCACACACCGCGCTTGACCGCCTGCGCACGGTCGCGCAGATGGACGTGGCACGGATTGATGTCGGACCAGGTGTTGAGGATCGCGATGACCGGCTTGCCCAGGTGCTCCTCGGGCAGGTAGCCCAGCTGGCGGGTGCGGGCACGGTGGCTGAAGGAGCGCAGCCCGTCGGTGCCGTACCACTGGTGGCTGCGCAGCTCCTCGGGGGCGATGCGGCTCATATGGACCACCCCGCGACCTGGTCGGCGACCTCGGCGCGCTGCGATTCGGGCAGCACCCGGCTGGGCGGGCGCACGTCACGGCTGCACAGACCGAGCGAGGCCAGCGCCTCCTTGACGACGGTCACGTTGTTGGCGGACTGCCGGTCGGCGCGCAGCTCCTCGAAGCGGCGGATCTGCTCCCAGACCTTCATCGCGGCCGGGTGGTCACCGGCCCGCAGCGCCTCCAGCATGGCCAGCGAGACGCCGGGGGCGACGTTGACGAGGCCGGAGGTGAATCCGGTGGCGCCGGCGGAGAAGTAGGCGGGGGCGTACAGCTCGGCGAGGCCGGCGACCCAGACGAAGCGGTCCAGGCCCGCGTCCCGGGCGAAGGCGGCGAAGCGCGCGGCGTCCGGGACGGCGTACTTGACGCCGACGACGTTGGGGCAGCTGTCGGCGAGGGCCGCCAGGCACTCCCCGTCCAGGTGCGGGTTGCGGATGTAGGGGACGACACCGAGTCCGGGGACGGCCTCGGCGATGGCCCGGTGGTAGTCGATCCAGCCGTCCTGCGACACATACGGGTGGACGGGCTGGTGCACCATCACCATCTCGGCCCCGGCGTCGCGGGCGTGCTCGGCGGCGGCGACGGCGGTCGGCACGTCGTGCCCGACGCCGACCAGGATCGTGGCGCGGCCGCCGGCCTCGTCGATGGTCAGCTCGGTGACGGTGCGCCGCTCCTCGGGGGTGAGCGCGTAGAACTCCCCGGTGTTGCCGTTCGGGGTGAGGATGCGGACGCCGCCGTCGAGCAGCCTTCGCAGCAGGGCGCGGTGCGCCTGCGTGTCGATGGTGCCGTCCCCGGCGAACGGGGTCACCGGGATCGCCACGACGTCTGCGAGGGCCGCCTTCAGCGGTGTGAGGTCCATGCGGACAGGCCTTTCGTCGGTGTGCTGCTGGTTCACGCCGCCCCGCCCCCGTCCACGTCGTCGGGGAACGCGCGGCGCACGAACGACGCGATGTGGTCGTGCAGAGCCCCGGCCGCCGCCTCCGCGTCGTCGGCGAGCGCGAGCCGCAGGATCTCCCGGTGCTCGGCCGCCTCCCGCTCCCAGGACGGGATCGTCGACCACGCGACCGTCGACACGAGCGCCGCCTGGTCACGGACCTCGTCGAGCATCCGGGCCAGCAGCGGGTTGCCGCACGGGAGGTAGAGCGCCCGGTGGAAGTCCCGGTTGGCGAGCGACCTGTCGGCCTTGTCGCCCGCCGAGTCGGCGCGCTCCAGCGCCTCCTGGGCCGCGTCGAGCGAGGCCTTGCGGGTGATGGAGCGGCGCAGCGCCTCGGGTTCGAGCAGCAGCCGCACGTCGTACACCTCACGGGCCATGGACGCGTCGACCAGCCGCACGATGGCGCCCTTGTACTGGCTCATGACGACCAGTCCGGTTCCGGCGAGAGTCTTGAGCGCCTCACGGACGGGGGTCTTGGACACCCCGAACTGCGCGGCGAGTTCGGTCTCGACGAGCGCCTGCCCTGGTCTCAGCTGCGCCGTGAGGATCGCGTGCTTGATCGCCTCCAGCACGTACTGGGTGCGGGACGGAATCGGGGTGGGCGCAAAGGTCATGGGTGAAGGGCTCTCGCATCTCGCGTATCGCGTCTCATATATGACGTACGAAGTACGACGCGATGAAGCTAGAGGGGCCGCGAATGTTTCGTCAACGCTTCTGGCAGAAGAACTTCACCGGACTACGACATGTGCCCTACACCGATCTCGGGGGCCGGTCAGCCCCGCCGAGCGGCCTACGGCATCCGCCCGATGCTCGGCAACGGCCTTACCGGCCAGCCTGCTTGCGTAACGGACGCGCAGGTCAGGGAGGTTCGGGTGGGCGCCATGGCAGGGTCGGCGACAGGGCGGGTACTGCGGGACCGGACGGCCGGCCTGTTCCTCGCCGCGGTCGTGGTGTCCGGTTTCGGCAGCTCGGCGATGTCGCTGGCCGCCGGGATCTGGGTCAAGTCGCTGACCGGCTCGGACGCTCTGGCGGCACTCGCCCTCTTCGCCGTCTGGCTGCCGGTGCTCTTCGGGCCGCTCCTGGGGGCGGTGGCCGACCGGCTGCCCAGGAAGCCGCTGCTGGTCGGGGCGAATGTCGTCATGGCCCTGCTGCTGACCACGCTGACCGCGGTGGATTCGGCGGGGCGGGTCTGGATCCTGTTCGCGGTGCTCCTGGTGTACGGGGTCGCTTACGTCCTGACGGACGCCGCCGAGTCCGCCCTGGTCGCGCAGGCCGTGGACGCCCGTCTGCTGGGCGATTTCAACGGCTTGCGGATGATGGCGAACGAGGGCATGAAGCTGGTGGCCCCGCTCACCGGCGCGGCGCTCTACACCCGTTTCGGGGGTGACGCGGTGGCCCTGCTGGACGCGGCGTCCTTCGCCCTGGCCGCGGGGCTCTACGGACTGCTGCGGGTCCGGGGACCGCGGCCGCCGGTGGCCGGGGACCGCAAGGCGGGACGGTCCTCCGGGGTGCGGCAGGTGTGGGGGTCGCCGGTGCTGCGGCCGCTGGTGCTCGCCGGATCGGTCACGATGCTGTGCGCCGGGCTCAACGGGGCGACGCTGTACGCCGTCGTGGACGGGGTGCTCGGCCGCTCCCCCGCGTACGCGGGTGTGCTCTCCGCCGTGCAGGGCGCCGGGTCCGTCGCGATCGGGCTGCTGGCCGGGCCGCTGCTGCGGCGGCTGCCGGAGCGGGTGTTCACGGCGGCGGGGATCGCGGTGTTCGCGGTGGCGGTGGGCCTGCGGGCGCTGCCCTACGACGCGGTGGCGCTGGTGTCGTGCGGTCTGATCGGGGTGGGTCTGCCGTGCGTGCTGATCGCCGCGATGACGGCGGTGCAGCGGGAGACCCCGGACGCGGTCCTGGGCCGGACGGCCGCGACCGCGGGCACGCTGATGATGGCGCCCAACGCGGTGGCGCTGGCGCTCGGCGCGGGGCTGGTCGCGCTGGTGGACGTGCGGGTGCTGCTGCCGCTGGTGGGCGCGGCGGCGCTGCTGACGGCCGCCTGGCTGGTCGCGGGCCGGCGAGGGGAGGCCCCCGCCGGCCCACGGGTGTCAGCGGCCGAGACGTGAGAGCGCCTCGGTGACCGCCGCGAGGTCCGGGCCGGAGGCCAGTCCGGCGTGGTACAGGCGCAGTTGGTTCGCGCCGAGCGAGGCCGCGTGGGCGGCGTCGTGCTCCAGCGTGCCGGGGCTGCCGCCCATCCCGCGCACCACGGTGAGGTTGGCCGCGAGGACGCCTCCGCGACCGGCGAACGGGCCGAGCACGGCCTCGCGCGCCGCGTCGTCGCCGGTGCAGGGCAGCACCACGCCGTCCGCCACCGACGCGATGTGCTCCGGGTCGACGCCCACGTTGGCACCGGAGCGGTGCGGCGCGGGGTCGGCGTGCAGCAGCACCTGGAAGCCGGGGGCCGCGGCCGCGCGCACCGCGGCGACCACCGACTCCTGGAGCCCGCGCGCCACCTCGGTGCGCCACCGGAGGGTGGCGGCGGCGAGGTCCGCCCCGAGCAGTTTCTCGACGCCGGCCCAGCCCGCCTCCGGGGCCCCCGGACCGGACCACACCGGCTCCAGCGCGGCCCGCACGGACCGGCTCA
This sequence comes from Streptomyces sp. NPDC005803, assembly GCF_040630435.1. Classification (NCBI taxonomy): domain Bacteria; kingdom Bacillati; phylum Actinomycetota; class Actinomycetes; order Kitasatosporales; family Streptomycetaceae; genus Streptomyces; species Streptomyces sp. NPDC005803. The sequence continues at coordinate 28,232 of NZ_JBEXXO010000004.1, forward strand.
GTTCCTCGGCGTCCAGCCCGTGGGCGTGGTACCCGGCCCTGCAGTCGGGGCAGAAGCAGAGCGACATCAGGTACTGCGCCGCGTCGCCGAGGCCGACGCCCGCGACCTTGTCGTGGGCGTGCAGATGGGCGAAGCCGTACCAGCCGCACGACTCCAGTTCGGTGCCGCCCGCTCCGTCGCGTACTGCCGCCTCCGCGGCCAGGTCCACCAGGTACGTGCGGACCGCGGGCCGGGCGATGCAGGGGGCCCAGGGGTAGCGGTCCCCGTAGGCGTTGACCACGGAGGTGTCCGGATGCTCCGCGCCCAGCCGGGAGTTGTGCGCCAGCACGACCCAGCTGTGCACGTCGAGCCCCGCGCCGGCCAGCGCCTCGGCGGCCTCCGCGTAGGCATCGTCCGCAGCCACCCAGGACTGCGGGTACGGGCGCAGCTCACGCCCCGCCCACCGGGCGGCGTCGGGCGGGTAGAGCACCGCGGCGTGCTCGGCCGTGACGACGCGGCGGGCGGGGTGGCGCGGGGTCAGCGCCCGGGTGGAGTGGTAGGCGGCGGCGAGCGTCACCTGCTGGACGCCGAGGTCCGCGACGCGGGCGGCCGCGCCGGGGTCCCCGACGATGTCCCAGGGGTAGAGGAAGGCGGAGGTCTTCACCCGCGCTCCCCCGCACCCCTGCTCTCCAGCAGCGCGCGGCCGGCCCCGATGATCTCCGTCAGCTCCTTGATGTGCGCGGCCGGCGGCTCGGTGAGCGGGCTGCGCACCTCGCCGACGTCGAGGCCCTGGAGGCGGACGGCCGCCTTGACCAGCGATACGGCGTAGCCGCGGCCCTTGGCCCGCAGCTCGACGAGCGGGCGGTAGAACGTGTCGAGGAGCGCGTTGACGAGGTCGTCGTCGCCGGACTCGAGGGCGCGGTAGAACGCCAGCGCGATGTCCGGCGCGAAGGCGAACACGGCGGACGAGTACAGCGTGACGCCGATGCCCCGGTAGGCGAGACCGGTGAGCTCGGCGGTGGGCAGTCCGTTGAAGTACAGGAAGTCCTGGCCGGGCAGTCCGGTGCGGACCGCGCTGACGATGCGCTGCATCAGGTCCAGGTCGCCGTAGCCGTCCTTCAGGCCGATGATGCCCGGCGTCCGCGCCAGCGCGAGCACGGTCTCGGGCGTGAAGACGGCGTTGTCGCGCTGGTAGACGATCGTCTCCAGGCCGGTGGCGGCGGCCAGCGCGGTGTAGTGGGCCAGCAGCCCCTCCTGGTCGGCGACGACCAGGTACGGCGGCATGGCGAGCAGCCCGTCCGCGCCCGCCTCCTCGGCGAGCTTCGCGAACTGGACCGCCAGGGCGGTGCCGTATCCGGCGCCCGCCACGACGGGCACCACGCCGGCGGTCTCCTCGACGGCCGCGGCGACGACGAGGCGGAACTCCTCGGGCGTCAGGGCGTGGAACTCACCCGTACCGCAGCAGGCGAAGACGGCCGCCGCGCCGGCGTCGACGCCGGCGCGCACGTGCGCGCGGAAGGCGTCGAGGTCCACGGAACCGTCCGGCCCGTAGGCGGTGACGGGGAAGAAGAGCGGCCCGGCGACAGCGGTGAGTCGGGCGGCAAGTGGGGCTGAGGTCACGGGCGCTCCCTGGGGCGTGCACGTTTCTGATTGACGTCCATATCTATGAACGTCACGCTAGAGCAGGGGCCCTCGCGGGTCAAGGCGGGTCGCTCCGCGGGGCCCTTGGGCGGGCGGCAGCGGGGCCCTTGGGCGGGCGGCAGCGGGGCCCTTGGGCGGGCGGCAGCGTGGCCCCCTCGTTGCTCGCCCCGGTCCGGGGCGCGGGGTTCCGTCCTCAATCGCCGGACGGGCTTGAACGGTGCGGGTTGCCCCGTGGGGTGTGCGCCTGCCCGGTGGGTGGGGGTCCGGGGTCCCTCAGGGGCGTCTCCTCGGACGACGAACGTTCTGCGGGTACGCAGCGGACCCGGGTATCTGTTCGTCGTCCTGCGGGGACTCCCCTGCACGCCCCCGGCCCCAGGCTGTCTCGCGTCTGCGACAGTCATGGGGGCCGGTGTGCAGACGCGGGCGAGAGCGGGTGGGGGCGTGCAGGGCAGTCCCCGCAGAAAATGGCGTACGACCCGGGTACCAGTGCGTCGTCGGGTGCACACGCCATTTTTGAGGAGTCTGCCCGGAGGGCCCCCACCCCCACCCACCGGGTAATCCGCGCCGCCCCGCGGGGAACCCGCACCCAAGCCCGTCCGGCGATTGAGGACGGAATCCCGCACCAAGGACCGGGGCAACCTCACCGCCCGCCCGGCCGAGGGCCCCGCGGAGCGACCCGCAACACCCCCTTGACGCATCAGCACCCGCTCCGTAGCTTGTCCACGCATGTGAATGCCGTCCATGCAATGGGCGACCCCGTTCGCCGACCGACCGAGGAGACCCCCGCATGCCCGCCCCCCGCACCGTCCTGCTCACCGGCGCCGCCGGCGGTCTCGGCACCCTGATGCGCGGACTGCTGCCCGCCCACGGCTACGAGCTGCGCCTGTTCGACATGGCGCCCATCGAGGGCGAGCCGGACGCGATCACCGCCGACCTCGGCGACAAGGAGGCGCTGCGCGAGGCCGTGCGGGGCGTCGACGCGATCATCCACCTCGCGGGCATCTCCCTGGAAGCCTCGTTCGACAAGATCCTCCGGGCGAACATCGAGGGCACCTACAACCTCTACGAGGCCGCCCTCGCGGAGGGCGTACGCCGGATCGTCTTCGCGTCCTCCAACCACGCCGTCGGCTTCACCCCCCGGCCGCTCCCCGGCGACCCGCTGATCCCCATCGAGACCCCGCACCGCCCGGACACCTTCTACGGCCTCTCCAAGTCGTTCGGTGAGGACCTCGCCCAGCTGTACTGGGACCGGCACGGCCTGGAGACCGTCTCGGTGCGCATCGGCTCCTGCTTCCCCGAGCCGACGTCCGTACGGATGCTGTCCGTCTGGATGAGCCCCGCCGACGGCGCCCGCCTCTTCGACGCCGCACTCACCGCCGAGAACGTGGGCCACACCGTCGTCCACGGCTCCTCGGACAACACCCGCCTGTGGTGGGACCTGACGTCGGCCCGGTCCCTCGGCTACGAGCCGCAGGACGACTCGGAGGAGTACGCGGCGAAGATCGTCGCCGAGCAGGGCGAGCTCGACCCGGACAACCCGGACCACGCCCACCTCGGCGGCCACTTCTGCACGAACCCGCCGATCTGGCCGTACTGAGCGGACGCGAGAGGCCGGCCGGGGACGGGCAGGCGCTGCCGCCGTACGGGCGAAGCCGCCGGAAGGTAAGGGAACGGCAAAGCGGGGTCATTCGTTACCCCGAGCATGACCGCTATGACACCCGGCTCGAACATCCCCCTCTCCGCCGTCCGCGTGGCGGTGGACGTCGCCGCTCCCGTGCGGCTCGACGTATCGGGCCTGCTGCTCACCGCCGACGGCAAGGTGCGCTCCGACGACGACTTCATCTTCTACAACCAGCCCGCGGGGCCGGGCGTGACCTACCGCTCCGGCGGCGGTACCGCGCCCGACGCAATCGTGGTGGACACGGCTGCGGTGCCGCCCGGGATCGAGAAGATCGTCGTCACGGCGAGCCCGGACGGAGCGGGTCAGACCTTCCAGGGCATCGAGCCCACCGCCACCGTGCGCAACGCGGACGACGGCAGTGCGCTCGCCACGTTCACGCCGCCCCGGCTGGGCACCGAGACGGCGCTGGTGGTCATCGAGGTCTACCGGCGGCAAGGCGCCTGGAAGGCCCGCGCGGTCGGTCAGGGCTATGCCGACGGACTGGCGGGCATCGCCACCGATTTCGGCGTCTCCGTCGAGGAGGAGCCCGCCGCCGCTCCGGTCGCGCCCCCGGCCCCGGTCGCCGCACCGGTGGACCCGCGGATCGCCGCTCCCCCGGCGCCGGCCGCGCCGCCGGCCCCGCCCGCCGCGCCTCCGGCTCCCCCCGCCTCCGGCAAGATCAATCTCGACAAGGGCCGGGTCAGCCTGCAGAAGAACCAGACGGTGTCGCTGGTCAAGGGCGGCCGGCCGCTGCTCTCCCAGGTCAAGATGGGTCTCGGCTGGGAGCCCGCGTTCCGCGGCAAGGACATCGACCTCGACGCCTCGGTGATCGCCTACGGCCCCAACCGCAACCACCTGGACAGCTGCTACTTCGGCAAGCTCTCCATCCTGAACGGCGCCATCAAGCACTCGGGGGACAACCTCACCGGTGAGGGCGCCGGCGACGACGAGGTGATCGTCGTCGATCTGGGCCGGATCCCCCCGGAGGCGACCGGACTGGTGTTCACGGTCAACTCGTTCACCGGTCAGAAGTTCACCGAGGTGGCCAAGGCCTACTGCCGGCTGATCGACGGCGCCACCGGCGAGGAGCTGGTCCGCTTCGACCTGACCGGCGCCGAACCGCAGACCGGCGTGATGATGGCGAAGCTGATCAAGCAGTTCTCCGGCGAGTGGGAGATGACGGCGATGGGCGACTTCGTGAAGTCGCGCACCGTCCGGGGCATGGTCAAGCCCGCCGCCCAGTCCCTCTAGCCCGGTGGAACGTCTTCAGGGGCACCCGGCTGACTGCGGGTGCCCCTGAAGGGGGTCGGCATGGAAATACGGTGTACGCGGCGCGTGCTCGTCGCTTCTCTCAGAGCTTGGTCAGCTTGGAGTACGGGCTCAGGATCCTCCCCTGTCGCCCCGAGAAGTCGATGAGCACTGCGTCGTTGTCGCCCTCGACAGCAAGGACTCGGCCGAGTCCGAACTGGTCATGCGACACCCTGTCGCCCACATCGAACAATTCGACCGGTGGGGCCGCCTGGGCCGGGCGGTTGAAGGGACTGGAAGGCAGGTGACGCCGGGATCCGGCTGACTGTTTCATTACCTTGAGTATGCGCCCTGGAAACGCCCGACGCCATGCCCGACCGCTCCTGGGGCCCCACTGATGCCGGATTCGTAATCAGAGGTTCCGGGTCCGCACGCCGTCCCTGCCCGCTCGTGGCACGGGCACCGGCCGTGCCGCGGCGCCCGCGGAGCCGCCGCCGGTGTGGCGGTTATCGCTTCCCCGCGAGGCGTGGCCGAAAGCCCTGAGGGGTACCGGACCGGCCCGCTCCACCGCGGGGAGGACCACCGCCGCGGACCGGGCCGGTTCACCGCTGCGGGCTACTGCTCCCGGCGCGAGTGGCGCTTCCACGGGCCGGTGATGGCCAGCATGATGCCGGGGGTCTGGATGTTGGCGAAGAGCGTCTTGCCGTCGGGCGAGAAGGTCACACCGGTGAACTCGCTGTACTCCGGGTCGGCCTCCGTGCCGGCGTTCAGCTCGTTGCGCGCGATGGGGTACGTCCGGCCGCTCTCGGTGGCCCCGAAGAGGTGCTGGACACCCTCGCCGTCCTCGGCGATGACCAGACCGCCGTACGGCGAGACGGTGATGTTGTCCGGACCGTCGAAGGCGCCGTCCTTGGAGGGGTCCGCGTTGACGCCGAGGAGCACCTTCAGCGTCAGCGTGCGGCGCTTCGGGTCGTAGAACCACACCTGGCCGTCGTGCTGGACGGGGCTCTCGGCACGGGCGAACGAGGAGACGATGTAGGCGCCGCCGTCGCCCCACCACATGCCTTCGAGCTTGCGGGCGCGGGTGACCTCCTGGTCACCGAACTGCTTGCGCACCGAGACGGCCTTGGCGTCGCGGTCGGGCACGTCCACCCAGTCCACGCCGTACACGGTGCCGGTCTTCGTGGCGCGCGAGAGGTCGTCGACGAACTTGCCGTTGCGGTCGAAGCACTTGGTGGCCTGCAGGACACCGGCGTCGTCGGCGAGCGTGCGGAGCTTGCCGCGGCCGTGCTTGAAGCCGTGCGGCGGCACCCAGCGGTAGAGCAGCCCGTTGGGGCCGGACGCGTCCTCGGTGAGATAGGCGTGGCCCTGCTTGGGGTCGATGACGACGGCCTCGTGGGCGTAGCGGCCGAAGGCCTTGACGGGACGCGGGTCGCGGTTGGCGCGCTTGTCGTACGGGTCGACCTCGAAGACGTAGCCGTGGTCCTTGAGCAGGCCGTTCTTCCCGGCCTTGTCCTCGGTCTCCTCGCAGGTCAGCCAGGTGCCCCACGGGGTGGAGCCGCCGGCGCAGTTGGTCGAGGTGCCGGCGATGCCGACCCATTCGGCGGTGCGGCCGTCGCGGCGGGTCTCCACGACGGTGCAGCCGCCGGCCGCGACCGGGTCGTAGACGAGGCCCTCGGTCAGCGGAACGGGGTGCTCCCAGCCGGCCCGGGTGCCGCTCAGCTCGTGGTTGTTCACCAGTAGGGTCACGCCGCGCGCGCCCTCGAAGGCGGCTGTGCCGTCGTGGTTGGAGGGGGTGGACTCGCCCGTCTCCAGCTTGGTGACGCCGCTGTGGGTGATGACCTTGTACGAGAAGCCGGCGGGCAGCGCGAGTATGCCCTTGGGGTCGGGGAGCAGCGGCCCGTAGCCGGGCTCGTGGCTGTGGCCGTGGCCGTGGCCGTCGTGACCGTGTCCGTGGTCGTCGTGGCCGTGCTTCGAGTCCTCGGCGGCGAGGGCGCCGGGTGCGGTGGCCAGCGCGGCGACGGTTCCGGTGAGGGCGATGCCGGCACCGGTGAGGGCGGACTGTCTGGTGAATTCCCTGCGCGTGAAGGCCATCACGTACTCCTGGTGCAGCTGGGGCGGGTTGTCAACCCGGTCACCGTCCCGCCCCTGCGCCAACATCAGTTGAACTGCGGACGACTTCGAGGGAATGCCTTCCGTGAACATCCTCGGTGGCGGGCGGGCGGCCGGGCGCCGGCCCGCCCGCCCCGTACCGCGTGTCAGCTGGCCGAGCCGCCCCGGGAGCGGGCCTTGAACGCGGCCTTGCGGGCGTCCTTCGCCTGCCTCTTGTCGCTGTGCAGCCGCCCCATCGCCTCCAGCACGTCGGCCGTCGCCGGGTGGTCCACCCGCCACGCCTCGTCGAAGAAGCCGCTGTGCTGGCCGGACAGCCCCTCGACCAGGCCCTGGAGCTCGTCCAGATCGCCGTCCGCCTCCAGTTGCGCGGCGATCGTGTCGATCGCGAGCCAGAAGATCATCGCCTCCGAGGGGGGCGGTACGTCGGCGGCGCCCCGCTCGGCGAGCCAGACACGGGCCAGTCCGCCCAGCTCCGCATCGCCCAGCACCGCGCGGACCGCGGGCTCGGCCTCCGCGCCGACCAGGGCGAGCGCCTGCTGGCAGTGCAGCCGGCGCAGCGGTGCCTGCGGGTCCTCGCCGCGTGCGGCGTCCAGGAGCTCACCGGCCGCCCCGTCGGAGCCGTGCCGCGCGAGCCACAGCTCGATCTCGCCGCGGGCCGCCGCCTCGGGGTAGTACGCGATGCCGCCGAGCAGGACGTCGGCGCCCTTGTCCGCCAAGTCGCCCACGGCCGGGGCGTCCATACCGGCGTCCAGCATCCGGGCCCGGATGCCGTAGAGGCCGAGCGGGGTCAGCTTCACCATGCCGTAGCGGGTGACGTCGTCGTCATCGGCGGGCGGCACGGACTCCTCGCCCTCCTCGGCCAGCAACGCCTCGTCCACGGGCCGGTAGGTGACGATGCCGATGGGCTCGAGGACCCGGAACTGGTCGTCGAGGCGCATCATCGCGTCCGACACCTGTTCCAGGATGTCGTCGGTGGGCTCGCCCATGTCGTCGGGGACGATCATCGAGGCGGCCAGCGCGGGCAGCGGCACGGGCTCCTCCCCCGCGCCCTCGCCGACCGTGAGCAGATAGAGGTTGCCGAGCACCCCGTCGAGGAATTCCGCCTCGGTCTCCGGATCCCAGTCCAGCGCGTCGAAGTCGACCGATCCGTCCTCGCCGACGAGGTCCGCGAAGTCGTCGAAGACCGGGGCGGTGGCGTCGGCGTGGACGGCTTCGAGGCCGTCGAGCCAGATCGACAGGACGTCCTGCGGCGAACCGCCCGTCAGCAGCGCCAGGTTCTCCCCCACGGTGACGGTCCCCTCCGCGTCACCGGCCGAGCCGTGCTCGTCAGCGGCGTCCGCACCCGCCTCCGGCGCCGGGTCCTCGACCTCGACCAGGCCGGTGTCGACCGCGAGCCGCCAGGCCTCGCTGGCCTCCGCCGCGCCGTCCTCGTCCGCGGCCAGGCCCAGGTGTTCGGCCGCCGCGGGCAGCTGTGCGTCGACGAGTTCGCCGCCCGCCCCGACCCGGGTGTCGGGGCCGGCCCAGCGGGCGAGCCGGACGGCGCGGGCGAGCAGCGGCGCGGCAAGCGCGTCCCGTGCCAGCTCCGCCTCGGTGTGCAGCCGCACCGGCGGCAGGGTGGGGCGCTCTGCGGACATCAGGGGACTCTCCTCGAAACGTACGGGCGTACACGTCGCCGGGCCACGGCTCCGGGGGCGTACGGGGTCAGGCGGACCAAGCCTAGTGCCCGCCGGGTGCCGCCCGGTGTCGGATCAGATGACCGCCGTCCGCAGCCCAGGAGGGCACGGCGTCCGTGCGCCGTGCCCTATCCGTCCTCGGCGGGCCGCAGGCTGAGCGCCGGGGTGTAGCGGCGCACGCCACCGCCGGTGACGCCCGGGTAGGTCTGCACCCGTTCCCACTGCGGCGTCGGTGACCCGATCCCGTCCCCGGGCGCGGCCAGTGCGTCGAGGTGGGCCTGCGCGCCGGTCCATTCCGCGTAGTTGAGCACCCGGGTGCCGTCGGTGCTCACATGGAAGTGGCCGGCGATCGCGCCGGGCACCGGGACGGGGTCCGAACCGAGCGCCTCGAAGACGCCGTCCACCCAGTCGCGTTGGCGGGCCTTGTCGGCACCGTCGAACTCGACGTCGACGATCACGACGCAGCCGGGTACCCGCCCGCCGGGCGACGAGGAGCGGTAGAGCTCGTAGGTGAGCGGTCCGAGCCGTTCGACGCCCGGCACGGCCGCGTCGATCTCGGCATTGCGCACATCCCGGCCGTCGCGGACGAAGTCCTGGTAGCTCTCCTCGCCGGTCCACTGCGAGTAGTGGAAGAGCGTCCTGCCGTCCTCCCCCGCGTACAGGCTGTACGAGAGCAGGCCCGGATGCGGCCACCGCCTCGCCCCCCACGCGGCACGGACGGCCCCGACGGTCTGCCGCAGGCGCTCCGGCGTGCCGACGTCCCAGGTACTGGCCTTGACGAGCCCCGCATCCGCACGGGTGACATCGGGCCGGGACACGAACTCCACTGTCATGGCTGCTCCCCTCACCGGCGCACCCTTGCGGTGCGCCCGTGACAGCCACCCTGATACGTCAAGCGTGCTTGAGGTCAACCACGGCCCGCGAGCCCCTCATTTCGCTGACGGATCGGACAACGAACGGAGTACCGCATGACGCTGCGGGTCGAGGAGATCACGCGCGAGCAGCACCTGGCGTTCGTCGCCGACCAGGGCTCGGCCAGCCATATGCAGATCCCGTCGTGGGGTGAGGTGAAGCCCGACTGGCGCGCGGAGAGCATCGGCTGGCGGGACGAGGACGGGCGGGTCGTCGGGGCCGGGCTGGTGCTGTACCGCCCGGTTCCCCGGCTGAAGCGGTACCTGGCCTATCTGCCGGAGGGGCCGGTCATCCCGTGGCACGAGGGCGAGCTGCGCCCCTGGCTCGATCCGCTGGTGGCCCATGCCAGGGCCCGGGGCGCGTTCACGGTACGGATGGGGCCGCCGGTGATCGCCCGTCGCTGGGACGCGGAGACGGTCAAGGACGCCATCGCGGACCCCGCCGCGAGCCGGCTGCGCGACGTCGAGGCGGACGTGACCGAGCCCCGGGCCGCCGAGGTCGTGGAGCAGCTGCGCCGGCTGGGCTGGCAGCGGGGTGCGGACGGGGACACGGACGGCTTCAGCGCCGGGCAGCCCCGGTACGTGTTCCAGGTGCCGTTCGCGGGGCGGTCGCTGGAGGAGATCCGAGGCGGCCTGAACCAGCAGTGGCGGCGCAACATCAAGAAGGCGGAGAAGGCGGGCGTGAAGGTCGTCGAGGGCGGCCTCGACGACCTGCCGGTCTTCTACGAGCTGTACCGCGAGACCGCCGAGCGGGACCGCTTCATCCCCCGGCCGCCGGACTACTTCGCGCGCATGTGGACCGCGCTGCGGGCCGAGGACCCGGGCCGGATGCGGCTCTACCTCGCCCACCACGACGGGGAGGTGCTGTCGGCGGCGACGATGCTGACCGTGGGGTCGCACGTCTGGTATTCGTACGGCGCCTCGACGAGCCGTCGGCGCGAGGTGCAGCCCAACAACGCGATCCAGTGGCGGATGATGAGCGACGCCCACGAGCGGGGCGCCGCCGTGTACGACCTGCGCGGCATCACCGACACCCTCGACGAGGGCAACCACCTGCTGGGGCTGCTGCGGTTCAAGGCGGGCACCGGGGGCCGGGCCGCCGAGTACATCGGCGAGTGGGACTACCCGGTCAGCAAGCTGCTGCACAAGGCGTTCGGCCTGTACATGGCCCGGCGCTGAGCACGCGGTACGGTGCCGGGCCACGGTCACCGCGCGGTGCCGGCGCTCGCCGCGCCGGGGCCGCGTGCGAGAATCCGGGACGTGCTGCTGCGTACCGCCACCCGTCACAGGACCTGCCCGCCGTGCTCGCGCTCCTCGCCGACGAGGAGAAGGTCGTCGCCCCCTCCTCGGTGGTCGTCGACGCGGCCTACGAGAAGGCGTTCGCCGACATCACGGATGACCCGCGCAACGAGATCCTGGTGCTGGTGGACGGTGACACGGTGGTCGGGTGCCTGCAGGCGACGTACATCCCCGGCCTCGGCGGCCACGGGGCCGAGCGGGCGTTGATCGAGGCCGTGCGGATCAGGCCCGACCGGCGGGGCGGCGGGCTCGGGCGGGACCTGATGGAGCGAGCCGTCGAGCGGGCGCGCCGGCGGGGCTGCGCGCGGGTCCAGCTGACCAGCCACCGGCGCCGGGCCGACGCCCACCGCTTCTACGCCTCGCTGGGCTTCACCGCGAGCCACGAGGGCTTCAAGCTCGCCCTCTGAACGGTCCGCCCGGTCGCCCGGCCCCTGCGGGAGCGCTCGCCCCGGGCCCGCACACAGTTGAGCGTTGCTTCAGCTTCACCCGAAGAAGAACTAAGTGGACCTTCACGGTTCTACGGACCGACACTTCGGCCATGACGCCGCCCGCCTCCTTTCGCCCCCGCCCCTTCGGCCGCACGCTCTGCGCCATGGTCACCCCCTTCACCCCCACCGGCGCCCTCGACCCGGAGGCCGCCGCCGCGCACGCCGCGGCGCTGGTCGCCGGCGGCTGTGACGGGCTGGTGCTCAGTGGCACCACCGGCGAGTCCCCGACCACCTCCGACGCCGAGAAGGCGGCCCTGGTGCTCGCGGTGCGGGAGGCGGTCGGGCCGGACGTCCCGGTGGTCGCGGGCGTCGGCACCGCGGACACCCGGCACACCGTGGAACTCGCCCGGCAGGCGGAACACGCGGGCGCCGACGGTCTGCTGGTCGTCACCCCGTACTACAGCCGTCCCCCGCAGGCCGCCGTCGAGGCGCACTTCCTGCGCGTCGCCGAATCGGCGGGTCTCCCGCTGATGCTGTACGACATCCCCGGCCGCACGGGCACCCGCATCGAGCCGGAGACGCTGCTGCGACTGGCGGAGCACCCGCGCGTCGTGGCGGTGAAGGACTGTTCGTACGACCTGCTCGGTGCGACCAGGGTGATCGCCGCCACCTCGCTCGCGTACTACTCGGGCTCCGAGGAACTCAATCTGCCGCTGTACGCGGTGGGCGGCGCGGGTTACGTCAGCACCGTGGCCAACGTGGCACCCGGCCCGCTGCGGGCCGTCCTGGACGCGTTCGACGCCGGGGACACGGCCGCGGCGGCCCGGCTGAACGGGCTCCTGGCCCCGCTCACCGAGCTGATGATGGCGTCCGGGCTACCGGGCACCGTGACGGCGAAGGCCCTGCTGGACGCGGGCCCCGTCCGCGAACCGCTGCAGCCCGCCGGGCGCGAGGCGGCCGACGGGCTGCGGAGGGCGTACGAGCGACTGCTCGCCGCCTGTTAGCCGTTGCTGTGCAGGACGTCGTTGAGGCCGTCCCAGACCGCGTTGTTCGGGCGGGCCTCGACGGCGCCCGTCACCGAGTTGCGGCGGAAGAGGATGTGCGAGGCGCCGGAGAGCTCGCGCGCCTTGACGATCTGACCGTCCGGCAGGGTGACGCGCGTACCGGCGGTGACGTACAGGCCGGCCTCCACGACGCACTCGTCGCCGAGCGCGATCCCGACGCCGGCCTCGGCGCCGACCAGGCAGCGCTCGCCGATCACGATGCGCTCCTTGCCGCCGCCGGACAGCGTGCCCATGGTGGAGGCGCCGCCGCCGATGTCGGAGCCGTTCCCGACGACGACACCGGCGGAGATCCGGCCCTCCACCATGGAGGTGCCGAGGGTGCCGGCGTTGAAGTTGACGAAGCCCTCGTGCATGACGGTGGTGCCGGCGGCGAGGTGCGCGCCGAGCCGCACCCGGTCGGCGTCGGCGATGCGGACACCCTGCGGTGCGACGTAGTCCGTCATGCGGGGGAACTTGTCGACGGAGGTGACCTGGAGGTGCAGGCCCTCGGCGCGGGCGTTGAGCCGGACCTTCTCCAGGTCGTCGACGGCGACCGGACCGAGCGAGGTCCAGGCCACGTTGGTGAGGTGGCCGAAAATGCCGTCCAGGTTCTGCCCGTGCGGCTGGACGAGGCGGTGGGAGAGCAGGTGCAGACGCAGGTACGTGTCGTGCGCGTCGAGCGGCTTGTCGTCGAGCGAGGCGATGACCGTGCGGACGGCGACGACCTCGACCCCGCGGCGGGCGTCCACGCCGATGGCCTTGGCGGCGCCCTCGCCGAGCAGGTTGACGGCGCGGTCGGGGGTGAGCCGCTCGGTTCCGGCCGGTCCGGGCTCGGCGGTGAGCTCGGGTGCGGGGAACCACGTGTCGAGGACGGAACCGTCGCCGGCGATGGTGGCGAGGCCGGCGGCGACGGCGCCGGTGGTGCGGGTGGAAGTCGTGTCGGTCATGACCCGAACCTAACCGGCCGAGGGCCGCCCGGGCCAACCGGTCTCAGCGTCCGGGCGTCGTGCCGGCCACCGTACGGGGACACCCCCGTGCCCCCCGTACGGCGATCGTCGGACGGGACGGCCCGATGGTCAGGAGCGCTCCCCCTTCCTGTCGGCCAGGGCCCTCTTCAGCTCCGAACGGGGCAGGCCACCCCCTGTCGTCCGCAGCGGCCTTCCGGGTTCACGGAGCCCGCGGGCGGCCAGCACCGCGACGCCCGCGCCGCACGCCAGCACCGCGCAGGCCGGCCACAGGAGCGCGGGCGCGGCGGTGTAGAGCGCCCCGCCCAGCGGCGGGGCCAGGACCTGTCCGCTGATGGAGGCGCCCGCGTACAGGCTCTGGAAACGTCCCTGCGCGTGGGCGGGCGCCTGGTCGGCGACGTACGCCGTGGCCGTGGTCTTGTAGAGGATCTCGCCCAGGGTCAGCGAGCACATCATCGTGACGGCGAACAGCGCCCCGGCCCCGGCGATCAGCACCGCGTAGCCGGCCCCCACGAGCAGCAGCCCGGTGCCCACGATGCTGAGCGGCGCCCGGTCGCGCAGGGCGTGGACGGCGGGGAGTTCCAGGCAGAGGATCACTCCGCCGTTGACGGCGATCAGCCAGCCGTAGAACTGGGTGCCGAGGCCGTGGTCGGCGAGGAAGACGGGCAGGGTGGAGTACTGCTGGCGGTAGACGAGATCGACGCAGACGATGGCGGCGAGCAGGACCGGTACGGCGGGTCTGGCCCGCAGTTCGCTCCACAGTCCGGGCGAGCCGGGCCGGTGGGCGGGCCGGGAGTGCGCGGTACCGCGGGCCGGCAGGATCCGTGCCGCGTACCCGGCGAACAGCAGGGTGCCCAGCCCGTCGACGAGGAAGAGCCAGTCGTACGAGGAGCGGGCGGCGATCAGCGCCCCGAGCGGCGGTCCGACGGTGAAGCCGCCGTTGCCGGCGAAGCGGGTGAGGGCGAAGCTCTGGCGCCGGCTGCCCTCGGGGACGGAGACCGCGACGAGCGCGGCGTTCGCGGCGCGTACGACACCGCTCGCGTACTGGGCGAGCGGCAGGACGCCGTACAGCGCGGCGAGCGGCAGCAGCGGGAGGGTGACGAGCACCGCCCCGGCGACACAGGCGCCGGCCAGGAGCATCCGGCGGTGCCCGTACCGGTCGCCGAACCAGCCGCCGGTGAGGTTGCCGGCCAGGAGACCGGCCCCGCCGATGCCGGTGAGCACCCCGGCCTGGGCGACGGAGAGCCCGCGCGGGCCGGTGAGGTAGACGAAGAGGTAGACGAAGGTGAAGCTCACGACGCTGTTGATGAAGGCGCCGAACGCCAGCAGCCGAACCGTGCGCGGTACGCCCCGCAGCATCCCCATCCGAACGCCCCCAGTAAGTTCCCTCAGGGAACGGACTATGGCAGCATGATGCGCACGGGTCAATCCGGTGTAATGGGACGTCGACGCCGAACGGAGGAGGCCCATGGCCCAGCGGACCAGCCTGGCCGACGCCGACTGCGCGATCGCTCAGGCGCTCGACGTGGTCGGCGACTGGTGGACCCTGCTGATCGTGCGGGACGCGGCGCGCGGGGTGCACCGCTTCGACGCCCTCCAGGAGGAACTGGGCGTCTCGCGCAAGGTGCTGACCGAGCGGCTGCGGCTGCTGGTCGACGCCGGGGTGCTGTCCCGGGAGCCGTACCAGGAGCGGCCCGCCCGGTTCGAGTACCGGCTGACTCCGCGCGGCCGCGCTCTGCTGCCCGTGCTGATCGCGCTCCAGGACTGGGGCGACGCCTGGGTGACGGGAGACGGGCAGACCATGGCGACGACGAGCGAGTCCTCGCAGGAGGCCGCGCGGGTCCGCGCGCTGATCGGCACACGGGTTCCGGAGCTGAGCCTCCCGCAGCACACCGGCGGCGCGCGCGACCCCGTCGCCGCCACCCCGTACACCGTCGTCTACTTCTTCCCCGGCGCGTACGCCCGGCAGGACGCGTATCCGCCGGGCTGGGCCGGTATCCCCGGGGCCCGGGGCTGCACCCTCGAATCGTGCACCTACCGCGACCAGTTGGCCGAGTTCACGGCGGCGGGTGCGACGGTGCACGGCGTCTCCACCCAACGCCCGGACGAGCAGCGGGCGTTCGCGGTGGCCGAACGGCTGCGCTTCCCCCTGCTGTCCGACGCGGACCTGACGCTGGCCGCGGCCCTGCGGCTGCCGACCTTCCGCGCGGCGGGCGTCAGCCGGCTGAAGCGGCTGACCCTGGTGGTGGACCGCGACCGCACGATCCGCGAGGCGCTGTACCCGATCACGGACATCGAGGAGAGCGTCAGGGCCGCGCTGGAGTCGGTCCGGACGGCGGGCCGGTAGTACTGCGTCACTCGGCCGAGCCGGTCAGCGAAACCTCCGGCCCGGCCAGGGCGCCGGCGGTCCGTATGACATCGGCGTGGGAGGGCCCGGTCCGGGAGGGCGGTGGGGGCGCTACCGTGGTCCGTCCAGTACATGCCAGTTCATGATCGACTGACCGACGGAGCAGCAGTGGCGCACGACGCAGGGTGGGGTGACGGTGCGTACGGGGGTGCGCCGTACGGAGGGCCTCCGGGACAGCCGGGCTGGGCCGGCTGGGGCGGTGGCTGGATGCCGCCGAAGCCCGGGGTGATACCCCTGGGTCCCCTGCGGCTGGGGGACGTCCTGAGCGGTGCGTTCGCCACCGTGGGCCGTTACGGCAAGCAGTTGTTCGGCGTCGGCGCCGCCGCGTACGGCGGGGCGCTGGCCGTGGTGCTGGCGGCCGCCGCGATCGCGTACTCGGCGGTCGCGGACCACCTGGACCGGATCCTGGCGCTCGGCGCCGACGACAGTCCCCGCACGGAGGACTGGGTACCGCTGGTCATCGCCTTCGGCTCGGTCGCGGTGGTGGGTCTGATCGCCGTCGTGATCTCCACGGCCCTGATGTACACGGCCGTGCCGGCCGTCCTCCAGGAGGCGGTCCTGGGCCGCCCGGCCACGTTCCCTGCCGTCTGGCGGCGGGCCTGGAACCGGATGCCCGCCGTGATCGGGACGGTCGTGCTGACCTGGCTGATCGCGATGGTCCCGCTCCTGCTCGCGTGGGTCGGCCTCCTCGCCGTCGTGATCGCCATGGTGAGCACGGACAGCGGGGGCGCACAGATCGCGGTGCTCCTGATCGGCGTCCTGGGCACCCTGGCGACGGCACCGCTGGCGACCTGGCTCTGGGTGAAGTTCAGCCTGGCCCCCTCCGCCGTCGTCTTCGAGAACCAGGGCCCGATCGCGGCGATGCGACGCTCGTCCCGGCTGGTGCGCGGGAGCTGGTGGCGGACCTTCGGGATCACTCTCCTGGCCGGTGCCATGGCGGCGGTCGCGAGCTATCTGATCCAGATACCGTTCTCCCTCCTCGGTATGTTCTCCGGGGTGCTCGGCTCCACGGCCCTGGGCGACGACCCGAACCCGGCCTCGGTCATCGTCGCCATGAGTGGCTATGTGCTGTCGCTGCTGCTCGGGCAGCTGGTCAGCCAGCTGGTCGTGGCCACCTTCCCGCCGCTGGTGGCGGGGCTGCTGTACGTCGACCGCCGGATCCGCACCGAGAACCTGGGCCCCGTCCTGGCCGAGGCCGCCGCGGTGCCCCCGCAGTACATGGCGTAGGCCGCGTCGGGGGCGCTCAGTCGATGAGCGAGTTCTTCGGGGACAGCACACAGAACTCGTTGCCCTCGGGGTCCTCCAGCACCACCCAGGTGGCGTCCGCATGCTGGCCGACGTCGGCGCGCCGGGCCCCGAGCCCGATGATGCGCTCGACCTCGGCGTCCTGGTCGTCGGGGGCGAGGTCGATGTGGAGCCGGTTCTTGGTCTTCTTCGCCTCGGGCACGGGCACGAAGGTGATGCCCGGCAGCGCGTTCTTGCCGGCGCCGATCACGATCTCGTCCTCGGTCTCGAAGAGCACCTCCCAGTCGAGCACTCCGCACCAGAACCGGGCGAGGACCGGAAGGTCGTGGGCGTCGACGACGATGCTGTAAAAGGAAACGGCCATGCTCACCAGTCTGCCTGGCGGGCGTGGCCGTTCCCGTGCGAACCGCCGCACGTCCGGGTCGGTGGCGGGCTCTGTGGACGTCACGCCCGCCGCGCCGGCGCTCAGCCGGTGACGGTGAACCAGGTCGCGCGGGACTTCTTCCACTCGTCGTGGTCGAGGTCCTTGGCCTCCGTGCCGTCGCCGTACAGGTCGGCCGATCCCGCGTCCGTGATCAGCTGGGCGCGTGCGCCGGGTACGGACAGGTCGGGGACGTCGACGACGGCCTCCCAGCCGCCCGGGTCCGCGGTCGGCAGGTCGAGCCGCTTCTGCGGGGCGTGTCCCGCGACCCCGTCCCAGGAGTAGAGGGCGTACGGGTCGGAGTTGTCGTCGGCCGCCCAGGAACCGGCCACGATCAGATACTGGTCGGCGGAGTTCTTCCGGATGTCACGGATGCTGAGGCCGCCGAGGTCCAGTTCGACGGGGGTGCCGATGACCGCCTTCGCTCCGGAGCCGGCCACCTGGTCGAAGTTGGTGACGGGCACGAGCAGCGCCTTGCCGCCCGCCTTCGGCGGGACGAGCGGTGCGCGGAAGCCGAGGTAGGCGGTCGTCGTCGAACCCGGTGCGAACTCCAGGCCCTCGATGTTGAACCCGTCGGCCTGCTTGGGGGCTTCGCCGTCCGCCGTCCCCGCGGCGAAGCCGTAGCGGTTGCCGTGGGCCTCGTCCCAGGCGACGAGGTCGTCCCGGAGCCTCTTGTAGGAGCCGCCGACGGTCAGCTGGGTGGCGGCGCCGAAACCGCTCACCGTGGTCGTGAAGACGGTGTTGCGGTCGGCCTTGTACTCGCCGTCCTTGTTGTTGCCGAGCGAGCCGGTCCAGTAGACGGTGTTGCCGACCCGGGCCGCGCCCTCGATGTCGATCTCCTTGGAGACGCCGAGCTCCGAGGCCACGTCCCACGTCCGCACGGGAGCACCGGAGGAGGAAGGGTTGTAGAGGCGCAGGGTGTTGGACTCGTCGTCGGCGACCACCACGTAGCCGTCCCCGACGCCGACGGCGGCCGAGGCGTCGGAGGAGCCGGTGAGGTAGCGGGTGTCGGAGGCGTTCCCCACGGCGGCGGAGGCCGCGAAGTGCAGCGTCCTGGTGGCGGTCTTCCCGCCGAGACCGGTGACCTTGACGGTGAGGTCGGCGTAGCCCCGGGCGCGCGCGGTGACGCGGAGCTGCCGGGTGGCGCCGGTGCCGGTCACGGTGACGTCCCCGGTGGCGGCGACGGACGTCCTGGAGCTGGCGGACGCGGCCACGCCCAGCGCGGTGGCGTCGGCGCCGCTCTGCGCGACGGTGACCGTCACCGTGGGGTCGGCGGTGGCGCCGACAGCGCCGGAGAGATAGCCGGAGGACAGCGTGATCGTCGGCGTTCCGTAGCTCGCGGCGTGCGCGGGCGCGCCGGGACCCAGGGCGGCCAGCGCGAGCGCGCCTGTCGCGACGGCGACGGTCCGGCGGTGGCGGAGGACAGGGGGATGCGGCACGGCGTACCTCTCGTCGGCGTGGTGTCGAGGAGAAGGCTCCGGGTCCCGTGCCAACGGGCGGCGCACGCCGGAAGTCCACCGGACGAACAACGCCGAACGGCCCCCGGTTCGCCGGGGGCCGTTCACACGTGTACGGGAGTTCTCAGACGTTGAAGCCCAGCGCGCGCAGCTGCTCGCGACCGTCGTCCGTGATCTTGTCCGGGCCCCACGGCGGCATCCAGACCCAGTTGATCCGAAGCTCGCTGACGATGCCGTCGGTGGCGGACTTCGCCTGGTCCTCGATGACATCGGTCAGCGGGCAGGCCGCGGACGTCAGGGTCATGTCGAGGGTCGCGATGTTGGCGTCGTCGATGTGGATGCCGTAGATCAGCCCCAGATTGACGACGTCGATGCCCAGCTCGGGGTCGACGACGTCGTACAGCGCCTCGCGGACCTCCTCCTCGGAGGCCGGCTTGGTGGTGAGGGTCTCGTTTTCGCTCATGCCGTCTTCCCTTCGGACAGCGCCTTCGCCGTCGCGTCCTTCCACGCCATCCAGCTCAGCAGCGCGCACTTGACCCGGGCCGGGTACTTGGAGACACCGGCGAACGCGACCGCGTCCTCCAGCACCTCCTCCATCGCGTCGTCCGGCTCCAGCTGTCCCTTGGACTGCATCAGCTCCAGGAACGCGGCCTGGATCTTCTGGGCCTCGCCCAGCTCCTTGCCGACCAGCAGTTCGTTCAGCACGGAGGCGCTGGCCTGGCTGATGGAGCAGCCCTGACCTTCGTAGCTCACATCGGCGATCGTCTCACCGTCGTACCGCACCCGCAGGGTGATCTCGTCGCCGCACGTCGGATTGACGTGGTGCACCTCGGCGTCGCCGTCCCGCAGGCCGCGCCCGTGGGGGTGCTTGTAGTGGTCCAGGATCACTTCCTGGTACATGGAGTCAAGCTTCACCAGTCAACCCTCAGCCGCTGTCTAACCGAAAAAGTTCCGGACGTGTTCCAGACCGTCCACCAGGGCGTCGACCTCGGCGGGCGTGGAGTACAGATAGAACGACGCTCGCGTCGTCGCAGGAATTCCGTACCGCAGGCACACCGGTCGTGCGCAGTG
Organism: Streptomyces sp. NPDC005803; assembly: GCF_040630435.1. NCBI lineage: Bacteria > Bacillati > Actinomycetota > Actinomycetes > Kitasatosporales > Streptomycetaceae > Streptomyces > Streptomyces sp. NPDC005803. Next base: position 47,792 of record NZ_JBEXXO010000004.1, read on the forward strand.
GTGTCCGACCCGGACCGCGATGCCCTGCTCGTCGAGCACCTGGCCCACGTCGTGCGGGTGGATGTCACCGAGCGTGAAGGAGATCGTGGCGCCGCGGTCCTCCGCGGTGGCCGGACCGATGATCCTGAGGTCCGGGACCTCCAGCAGACGCTTCACCGCGTAGGCGGTGATGGCCTGCTCATGGCGGTGGATGTTCTCCATGCCGATCGCCGAGAGGTAGTCCACGGCCGCGCCGAGGCCGACGGCCTGGGCGATCGGGGGCGTACCGGCCTCGAACTTGTGCGGCGCGGGGGCGTACGTCGACGAGTGCATCGACACGGTCTCGATCATCTCGCCGCCGCCGAGGAACGGCGGCAGGTCCTCCAGGAGTTCCTGCCGTCCCCAGAGCACGCCGATGCCGGTCGGCCCGACCATCTTGTGACCGGTGAAGGCCACGAAGTCGGCCTGCAGCGCCTGGACGTCGAGCACCATGTGCGGGGCGGCCTGCGAGGCGTCGATGCAGACGAGCGCGCCGACTTCCTGGGCACGCCGGACGATCTGCTCGACCGGGTTGTGGGTGCCCATGATGTTGGAGACCAGCGTGAAGGAGACGATCTTCGTCTTCTCGGTGATGATCTCGTCGATGTTCGACAGGTCGAGGCGGCCGTCGTCGGTGATCCCGAACCACTTCAGCTTCGCGCCCGTGCGCTGCGAGAGCAGCTGCCAGGGCACGATGTTGGAGTGGTGCTCCATCTCCGTGGTGACGATCTCGGTCTCGTGGTCGACCCGGTAGGGCTCGTCGGCCCAGCCGAGCATGTTGGCCACGAGGTTCAGCGACTCCGAGGCGTTCTTGGTGAAGATCACCTCGTTGCGGCTGGGCGCGTTGATGAACGCGGCGACCTTGTCACGAGCGCCCTCGTACAGCGCCGTGGCCTCCTCCGCGATCGTGTACACGCCGCGGTGCACATTGGCGTTGTGCCGCTCGTAGTACTCGTTGAGGGCATCGAGCACCTGGCGCGGCTTCTGCGAGGTCGCGGCGCTGTCCAGGTAAACGATCTTCTTCCCGTCGTGGACCGTACGATCCAGCAGGGGGAAGTCCTTGCGGATCGCCTCGGTGTCGAGGAGGCCCGGCAGCTGTGTCACGCGGAAGCGCCACCCTTCACATATGCCTCGTAGCCCTCGTTCTCCAGCTTGTCGGCGAGCTCGGCGCCGCCGGACTCGGCGATCCGGCCGTTGGCGAACACGTGCACGAAGTCGGGCTTGATGTAGCGGAGGATCCGGGTGTAGTGCGTGATCAGCAGGGTGCCGACCTCGCCGGTCTCACGGACCCGGTTGACGCCCTCGGAGACGATGCGCAGGGCGTCGACGTCGAGGCCGGAGTCGGTCTCGTCGAGGATCGCGACCTTCGGCTTGAGGAGCTCGAGCTGGAGGATCTCGTGGCGCTTCTTCTCGCCGCCGGAGAAGCCCTCGTTGACGTTGCGCTCGGCGAAGGACGGGTCCATCTGGAGGCCGGACATCGTCTCCTTGACCTCCTTCACCCAGGTACGCAGCTTGGGCGCCTCGCCGCGGACGGCGGTGGCGGAGGTGCGCAGGAAGTTGGAGACCGAGACACCGGGGATCTCGACCGGGTACTGCATGGCGAGGAACAGGCCGGCACGGGCGCGCTCGTCGACGGTCATGTCCAGGACGTTCTCGCCGTCCAGGGTCACCGTGCCGCTGGTGACCGTGTACTTGGGGTGGCCTGCGAGGGAGTACGCCAGGGTGGACTTGCCGGACCCGTTGGGGCCCATGATGGCGTGGGTCTCGCCCTGCTTCACGGTCAGGTCGACGCCCTTGAGGATCTCCTTCGTGGCGTTGTCGGCCTCGACGGTGACGTGCAGGTCGCGGATTTCAAGCGTTGCCATGGGTGACTCAGGACTCCTGGGTGACGGAGACGAGCACATCGTCCCCTTCGATCTTGACGGGGTATACGGGGACGGGGCGCGTCGCGGGGAGGCCGGACGGCTTGCCGGTGCGCAGGTCGAAGCTCGATCCGTGCAGCCAGCACTCGATCATGCAGTTTTCGACCTCGCCCTCGGACAGCGAGACGTTCGCGTGCGAGCAGATGTCGTTGATCGCGAACACCTCGCCCTCGGTGTGGACGACGGACACCGGGACGCCGTCGAGCTCCACCCGCTTCGGGGTGTCCTCCTCCAGCTCGCTCAGCGCGCACGCCTTGACGAAGGCCATCAGACCGACGCCTTCAGCTCGGTCTCGATCTTGTCGAGGAGACGGGCTTCGACGTCCGGCAGGCCGATCTGCTGGACCAGCTCGGCGAAGAAGCCGCGCACGACGAGGCGGCGGGCCTCCTCGGCGGGGATGCCGCGGGACTGGAGGTAGAACAGCTGCTCGTCGTCGAAGCGGCCGGTCGCCGAGGCGTGGCCGGCGCCGACGATCTCGCCGGTCTCGATCTCCAGGTTCGGCACCGAGTCGACCCGCGCGCCGTCCGTGAGGACGAGGTTGCGGTTCATCTCGTAGGTGTCGGTGCCCTCGGCACGGGCCTGGATGAGGACGTCGCCGATCCACACGGCGTGGGCGCCGTCGCCCTGCAGCGCGCCCTTGTAGGCCACGTTGGACTTGCAGTGCGGGGCGTTGTGGTCGACCAGGAGGCGGTGCTCCTGGTGCTGGCCCTTGTCGGTGAAGTACAGACCGAAGAGCTCCGCCTCGCCGCCCGTGCCCGCGTAGGCGATCCGCGGGTGGAGCCGGACGACGTCGCCGCCGAAGGTGACGACGATGGACTTGAACGAGGCGTCGCGGCCGACCAGCGCGTTGTGCTGGCCGACGTGGACGGCCCGCTCGTCCCAGTCCTGGACGGAGACGACGGTCAGCTTCGCACCGTCGCCCAGGACGTAGTCGACGTTGGCGGCGAGCACCGCGTCACCGGTGTGGTCGATGACGACGACGGCCTCGGCGAAGGCGCCCAGCTCGACGACCTGGTGGCCGTAGGCGACGCCGCCCTCGCCGTGCACGGCGATCCGGATCGGCTCGGTGAGGACGGCTTCCTTCGCGACGGTGACGACGGAGGCCTGCTCGAAGGACGAGTACGCCTGCGCGGCGACCCGGTCCACCGGCATGCCGGCCTTGCCGAGGCGGGCGTCGTCGCGGCCGACGGTCTCGACCGTGACGCCCGCGGGAGCCTCGATCGCGACCTTCACGCCGCCGCCGTCGGCGACGGCCGTACCGTCGTGCAGCCCGCGCAGCCGCTCCAGCGGCGTGAACCGCCACTCCTCCTCGCGGCCGTGCGGGACGGGGAAGTCCGCGACGTCGAAGGACGGGGGCGCGCTCATGCGCGTGGCGACGGTCGACTCGGCGGCCACCGCGATGGACCCGGCGGTCGTGGAGCCCGCAGGGATGTTCTGAGCCTCAGCCATGGCTGTCGTAGTGCTCGCTTTCTCGGTCGGACAGATGTCAGGGGGGGTGCGGTCGCCGGCGTACTAGCCGACCGAACCCTCCATCTGGAGCTCGATCAGCCGGTTCAGCTCGAGGGCGTACTCCATCGGGAGCTCCTTCGCGATCGGCTCGACGAAGCCGCGCACGATCATCGCCATCGCCTCGAACTCGGTCATGCCGCGGCTCATCAGGTAGAAGAGCTGGTCCTCGGAGACCTTGGAGACGGTCGCCTCGTGACCCATCGACACGTCGTCCTCGCGGACGTCGACGTACGGGTAGGTGTCGGAGCGCGAGATGGTGTCGACCAGCAGCGCGTCACAGAGCACGTTGGACTTCGCGCCCGGTGCGCCCTCGCCGATCTCGATCAGACCGCGGTAGGAGGTGCGGCCGCCGCCTCGCGCCACCGACTTGGAGACGATGTTGGAGGAGGTGTTCGGGGCCATGTGGACCATCTTGGCGCCGGCGTCCTGGTGCTGGCCCTCGCCCGCGAAGGCGATGGACAGGGTCTCGCCCTTGGCGTGCTCGCCCATCAGGTAGACGGCCGGGTACTTCATGGTGACCTTGGAGCCGATGTTGCCGTCGACCCACTCCATGGTCGCGCCCTCGTAGGCGACGGCGCGCTTGGTCACCAGGTTGTAGACGTTGTTCGACCAGTTCTGGATCGTCGTGTAGCGGCAGCGGCCGCCCTTCTTCACGATGATCTCGACGACCGCGGAGTGCAGGGAGTCCGAGGAGTAGATCGGCGCGGTGCAGCCCTCGACGTAGTGGACGTAGGCGTCCTCGTCGACGATGATCAGCGTCCGCTCGAACTGGCCCATGTTCTCCGTGTTGATACGGAAGTAGGCCTGGAGCGGGATCTCCACGTGCACGCCCTTCGGCACGTAGATGAAGGAGCCGCCGGACCACACGGCCGAGTTCAGCGAGGCGAACTTGTTGTCACCGACGGGGATGACGGTGCCGAAGTACTCCTTGAAGAGCTCCGGGTGCTCCTTCAGCGCGGTGTCGGTGTCCATGAAGATGACACCCTGCGCCTCCAGCTCCTCGTTGATCTGGTGGTAGACGACCTCGGACTCGTACTGCGCGGCGACACCGGCGACCAGGCGCTGCTTCTCCGCCTCCGGGATGCCGAGCTTGTCGTACGTGTTCTTGATGTCCTCGGGCAGGTCCTCCCAGGACTCCGCCTGCTTCTCCGTCGAACGGACGAAGTACTTGATGTTGTCGAAGTCGATGCCCGACAGGTCCGAGCCCCAGTTCGGCATGGGCTTCTTGCCGAAGAGCTTGAGGCCCTTGAGCCGCAGCTTCAGCATCCACTCGGGCTCGTTCTTCTTCTCCGAGATGTCGCGGACGACCGCCTCGGAGAGGCCGCGCTTGGCCGCTGCGCCTGCCGCGTCGGAGTCGGCCCAGCCGAATTCGTACGTGCCCAGACCCTCGAGCTCAGGGTGGGCAGTCTCCGTAGGGAGCGTCATGCGGGGTTCCTCCCGGCCGTGCTTGCAGATGCTGAATCGGTGGTCTGTGGGGTGGGGTGGCCGCTGCGCGGAATGTACGTCGTGCACACCCCGTCGCCGTGGGCGATGGTGGCCAGACGCTGCACATGGGTCCCCAGGAGGCTGGAGAAGATCTCCGTCTCCGCCTCGCACAGCTGCGGGTACTGCCCGGCTACATGGGCGACCGGACAGTGGTGCTGACACAGCTGCTCACCCTGCTGCGGGCCCGGCGCGCTGCGCGCCGTAGCAGCGTACCCGTCGGCGGACAAGGCCTTGGCCAACGCCTCCGTGCGGGCTTCGGGCTCCGCGGCCTCGACGGCCGCGCGGTAGGCCGCCGACTGGCCGGCGACCCGGGCCCGGGCGAAGGCCATGACCGCTTCGTCGCCCGAGGTCTCGGCGATCCAGCGCAGGGCGTCCGCGGCGAGCTTGTCGTACGACTGGTCGAAGGCGTCCCGGCCGCAGTCGGTCAGGGCGAACACCTTGGCCGGGCGGCCACGGGTCCGCGCCCCGTACACCCGCTGTTCGCGGGCCTCGACCACGTCGTCGGTGACGAGGGCGTCGAGGTGGCGGCGGACAGCGGCCTGGGTGAGCCCCAGGCGCTTCGCCAGGTCGGCGACGGTGGACGGGCCGTGGTCCAGGATGGAGCGCGCGACCCGGTTGCGCGTCGAGCGCTCACCGGTCGCGAGTTCCTCCTGCGGAGCCGCGCCCTCGTATTTCACAACGCCATTGTTGCGTAATTCCCTCGGCCCTGACAACCACGGTCCGGAACGATCACGGGTGGAATCCATCACTTAGGGTCACCTAATCAAGCCCCCGGGCCGGGCCCGCACGGGCGGCTGCCTAGACTTACCGCCCATGAAGAGCGAGTCCGCCGCACCCCCCTCCGGCCCGGCCGTCCAGGTCCGCGGCCTGGTGAAGCGGTACGGCAGCAAAGCCGCGGTGGACGGCCTCGACCTGGACGTCCGGGCCGGCGCGGTCACCGCGGTCCTCGGCCCGAACGGCGCCGGCAAGACCACCACGATCGAGACCTGCGAGGGATACCGCCGTCCTGATGACGGGACGGTCCGGGTCCTCGGCCTGGACCCGGTCGCCGACGCGGCGCGCCTGCGTCCGCGGATCGGCGTCATGCTCCAGTCCGGCGGCGTCTACTCCGGCGCGCGCGCCGACGAGATGCTGCGCCACATGGCGAAACTGCACGCCCACCCCCTGGACGTGGACGCCCTCATCGAGCGCCTGGGCCTGGGCGGCTGCGGCCGCACCACCTACCGCCGGCTCTCCGGCGGGCAGCAGCAACGGCTCGCCCTGGCGATGGCCGTCGTGGGCCGCCCGGAGCTGGTCTTCCTGGACGAGCCGACCGCGGGCCTCGACCCGCAGGCCCGCCGCTCCACCTGGGACCTCGTACGGGAGCTGCGCGCCGACGGCGTGTCCGTCGTGCTCACCACGCACTTCATGGACGAGGCCGAGGAGCTCGCCGACGACGTCGCCATCATCGACGCCGGCCGGCTCCTGGCCCAGGGCAGCCCCGAGACCCTCTGCCGCGGCGGCGCCGAGAACACGCTGCGCTTCACCGGCCGCCCCGGTCTCGACCTCGCCTCCCTGCTGAAGGCGCTGCCCGACGGCACCGAGGCGGCCGAGCTCGCCACCGGCGCGTACCGCATCACCGGTGGCGTCGACCCGCAGCTGCTGGCCACCGTCACCTCCTGGTGCGCGCAGCACGGCGTGATGCCCTCCGGCATCTCCGTCGAGCGTCACACCCTGGAGGACGTCTTCCTCGAACTGACCGGCAAGGAGCTGCGCGCATGAGCGCCGGTACGTACGCCCCCCGGCCGGGCGCCGCCCCGCTGCCCCGGATGATCGCCGCGCAGACCGCGCTGGAGACCCGGATGCTGCTGCGCAACGGCGAGCAGCTGCTGCTGACGGTGATCATCCCGACGCTGCTGCTCGTGCTGTTCAGCGCGGTCGACATCGTGGACACCGGCTCGGGCGAGCCGGTCGACTTCCTGACCCCCGGCATCCTCGCCCTCGCCGTGATGTCCACGGCCTTCACGGGCCAGGCCATCGCCACCGGCTTCGAGCGGCGTTACGGCGTGCTCAAGCGGCTCGCCGCCTCGCCGCTCCCCCGGTGGGCGCTGATGACCGCCAAGACACTCGCGGTGCTGGTCACCGAGGTGCTCCAGGTCGTGCTGCTGACGGTGATCGCGTTCGCGCTGGGCTGGTCGCCGCAGGGCAACCCGTTCGCCGTGCTGCTGCTCCTGGTCCTGGGCACCGCCGCGTTCTCCGGGCTCGGCCTGCTGATGGCCGGGACGCTGAAGGCGGAGGCGACGCTGGCCGCCGCCAATCTGGTCTTCCTGCTGCTGCTGGTGGGCGGCGGGGTCATCGTGCCGCTGGACAAGTTCCCGGACGCGGCGCAGTCGGTGCTGGGCCTGCTGCCGATCGCCGCCCTCTCGGACGGCCTCAGGGACGTGCTGCAGCACGGTGCCGCGATGCCGTGGGGCGACCTGGGGATCCTCGCGGTGTGGACGGTGCTGGGGCTGGCCGCGGCGGCGAGGTTCTTCCGCTGGGAGTAAGTCCGCGAACGCGGTCCGTCGCCGTTTCGCGCAACTCGTCCCCCTCGTGAAAGCTTGCACAAGCGGCCGCCTACCATGGTGCGCGTGCCCAAGCTGACCCGAGCCGATGTCGCTCAAGCCGTGCGGAACCCGCTCCTCTACATCGCCGAACGCTGGACGCCGTCCCCCCGGACCGTCCGTCGTGCGGCGATGTCGGCCGTCGTCATGGCCGTCGTCATCGTCGTCACCGGCGGCGCGGTCCGGCTGACCGGTTCCGGTCTCGGCTGCCCGACCTGGCCCAAGTGCACCGACGACAGCCTGACGGCGACCAGCGCGATGGGTTTCCACGGCGCGATCGAGTTCGGCAACCGGATGCTCACCTACGTCCTGTGCGCGGCGGTCGGGTGGGCGATCATCGCCGCCCGGTCCGCCAAGCCCTGGCGCCGCGGCGTCACCCGCCTCGGCTGGGCGCAGTTCTGGGTGGTCATGGGCAACGCGGTGCTCGGCGGCATCGTGGTGCTCGTGGGCCTCAACCCGTACACCGTCGCGGCGCACTTCCTGCTCTCCACCGCGCTGCTCACGATCGCGCTGGTGACGTGGCAGCGGGTCAGGGAGGGCGACACGGCACCGCGCCCGCTGGTGGGCAAGGCCGTCTCGCAGCTCACCTGGCTGCTGGCCGTCGCGGCGGGGCTGCTGATCGCGGTCGGCACGGTGGTCACGGGGGCCGGGCGGCACGCCGGCGACTCCAGCGACGTCCACCGCATCCCGATCGACTGGAAGATGATCGCCCAGCTGCACGCCGACCTGGCGTGGGTCGTGGTGGCGCTGACCGTGGCGCTCTGGTTCGTCCTGAAGGCCGTCGACGCGCCCGTGGGCCCACTGCACCGCGCCCGGGACCTCTTCCTGATCCTAATGGCGCAGGGCGTGATCGGGTACGTGCAGTACTTCACCGACACCCCCGAGGTCCTGGTCGGCACGCACATGCTGGGCTCGTGCCTGGTGTGGATCGGTGTGGTCCGCGTGCTGCTGTCGCTGCGCGAGCGGCCGGTGGCCGACGCCCCGGTGCCCGGCCCTGCCGCCGGGCAGCCGGAACCCGTGACGGCGGGCTGACGCCTCCCCCGGAGGCCCACGACGCGTGAGGGGCTCCCCGCACGACGGCTCACGAGCCGTTGTCCGGGGAGCCCCTCACGCGTCGTGGGGCGTCACGCCTTGTTCGCCGGGCCGCCGATCTGGATGCCGGCCATCCGGGTCCACTCGTACGGCCCCGTGCGGACCTTCGCGGCGAACTCGCCGTCGAAGGACTCGTGCAGGGTGATCCCGGACTTCTGCGCGGCGCTCTCGGCGACGGCGTAGGAGGGGGCGACCAGATCGCCCCAGCCGCCGTCCTCGCCGACGAGGACGATGCGGGTGCCCATCTGCCCGAGGTAGGCGAGCTGCCCCTCGGCCCCGCCGTGCGCCTTCGCGAAGGCGCCGATCTGCTTGGCCAGCCGGGCCGCCCTGCGCTCCGCGCGCGCCGCCTGCTTGCCGTCCACCTGCTGGGTCTCAGCCGTCTCTGCCATGCACAGGATGCTACCGATGGGTAGATCGACGTGCGACGGGCGGGGAGCGTGGCCTGTGCCACGCTCCCCGCCCGTCGGCAGGTCACAGGGGGTTCTACCTCAGGAAGGGGTCCACCGCCACGGCGACGAACAGCAGGGACACATAGGTGATCGACCAGTGGAACAGCCGCATCTCCTTGAGCTTCCCGCCGGTCACGCCGGCCTTCGCCCGGCTGAGCAGGGCGTGCGCCTCCCAGAGCCAGAAGCCGCCGGTCAGGACCGCCACCACCGTGTAGAACCAGCCGGTGTAGCCCAGCGGGGTCAGCAGCAGCGAGACGGCCACCATCACCCAGCTGTAGAGGACGATCTGGCGGGCCACCACCCGGTTGGAGGCGATGACCGGAAGCATGGGGACGCCGACCCGCGCGTAGTCGTCCTTCACCTTCATGGACAGCGGCCAGTAGTGCGGCGGCGTCCAGAAGAAGATGACGGCGAAGAGGATCACCGCGGCCCAGGACATCGAGTTCGTGACGGCCGACCAGCCGATGAGGACCGGCATGCAGCCCGCGATGCCGCCCCAGACGATGTTCTGCGACGTACGGCGCTTCAGCAGCATCGTGTAGACGACGACGTAGAAGAGCAGGGCGCCGAGCGACAGGGCCGCCGACAGCCAGTTCACCAGCAGCCCGAACCACACCGTCGAGATCACCGCGAGGGCGATGCCGAAGGCCAGGCACTCGCGCGGGCTCACCATGCCGGTGACCAGCGGGCGCTGCGACGTACGGTCCATCATCGCGTCGATGTCGCGGTCGATGTACATGTTCAGTGCATTGGCACCGCCGGCGGACAGATAGCCGCCGATGGTGGTAGTGAGTACGAGCCACAGGTCGGGTACACCCTGAGCGGCCAGGAACATCACCGGAACAGTGGTGATCAGCAACAGCTCGATGATCCGAGGCTTGGTCAGTGCCACGAATGCCTTGACACGGGCCCCGAGCGGGCGATGGCCCCCTGGGCCCGGAGTCAAGGCGACCCCTGCGGGTCGGGACTCGACGGCCGTCACGCACACCCCTGACAGAGAAATCCCAGCAAGCTCCGGGCGTGAAGGCCCGGTAAAGACTTGCGCGAACCAGACCACTGTAGACGTTGGGGACACGCCGTCCTTCGCGGGGGTGGGGTCGTGTTGATGTGGCGCGGGGCGCTGCCTCGGCGCCCGTGCGAACGCCCGCACGCATCGCCGTGGAGCGCCGGCCCGAAGAGGCGCGCGCACCGCTCGCACAGGTGTGCTCCCGAGCGCCCGCGACGAGGTCTCAGGAGTGGGCCCGGGCGCTCATCGGAGACCTCAGGAGTGAGCCCGCACGCTCATCGGAGTGAGCCCATCGGTGAGCCTCCGCGCTCATACGGGAGGCGGATTCCGCGGGCCGCCCGCACCCTGGTAGGAGCCGGAAATAGCGGGTCGTGACGGGGGTAGGCTCGACAACGCCCGGTGCGTCCCAGTCACCGGTTTGACGACAGTGGAGAGGAGCCCTGACTCAGGGTGAGCACCAAGCCGACCACCACAGACCTCCAGTGGACCGAATTGGACCAGCGGGCCGTGGACACCGTCCGCGTCCTCGCAGCGGACGCCGTACAGAAGGTCGGAAACGGCCACCCGGGTACGGCCATGAGCCTGGCTCCCGCCGCGTACACCATTTTCCAGAAGGTGATGCGGCACGACCCCGCCGACGCGGACTGGACCGGTCGCGACCGGTTCGTGCTCTCGGCGGGCCACACCAGCCTGACCCTCTACATCCAGCTCTACCTGGCCGGCTACGGCCTGGAGCTCGATGACCTCAAGGCCTTCCGCACCTGGGGCTCCAAGACCCCGGGGCACCCGGAGTACGGCCACACCACCGGTGTGGAGACGACGACCGGCCCGCTGGGCCAGGGCGTGGCCAACGCCGTGGGCATGGCCATGGCCGCCCGTTACGAGCGCGGCCTGTTCGACCCGGAGGCGGCCCCCGGCACCTCCCCCTTCGACCACATGGTCTGGGCCATCGCCGGTGACGGCTGCCTCCAGGAGGGCATCTCCGCGGAGGCGTCCTCGCTGGCCGGGCACCAGAAGCTGGGCAACCTGGTCCTGCTGTGGGACGACAACCACATCTCCATCGAGGGCGACACGGAGACCGCGGTCTCCGAGGACACCCTGAAGCGCTACGAGGCGTACGGCTGGCACGTCCAGCGCGTCGAGCAGCTGCCCAGCGGCGACCTGGACCCGGCGGGTCTGTACAAGGCCCTGCTGGCCGCCAAGGCCGAGACCGAGCGCCCGTCGTTCATCGCGGCCCGCTCGATCATCGCCTGGCCCGCCCCGCACGCCCAGAACACCGAGGCCGCCCACGGCTCGGCGCTCGGCGACGACGAGGTCGCCGCGACCAAGCGCGTGCTGGGCTTCGACCCGGAGAAGTCCTTCGAGGTGGCCGACGAGGTCATCGCGCACACCCGTCAGGCGCTGGACCGGGGCCGCGAGGCCAAGGCCGAGTGGCAGAAGACCTTCGACGCCTGGCGCTCCGCCAACCCGGAGCGTGCCGCCGAGTTCGACCGGATCGCCGCGGGCGAGCTGCCCAAGGGCTGGGAGGACAGCCTCCCCGTCTTCGAGCCGGGCAAGGGCGTCGCCACCCGCGCCGCCTCCGGCAAGGTGCTGCAGGCGCTCGGTGACATCGTTCCCGAGCTGTGGGGCGGCTCCGCCGACCTCGCGGGCTCGAACAACACCACGATCGACAAGACGTCGTCGTTCCTCCCGGCCGGCAACCCCCTGCCGGGCGCGGACCCGTACGGCCGCACGATCCACTTCGGCATCCGCGAGCACGCCATGGCCGCGACCATGAACGGCATCGCCCTGCACGGCAACACCCGCATCTACGGCGGCACCTTCCTGGTGTTCTCCGACTACATGCGCAACGCCGTGCGACTGTCCGCGCTGATGCACCTTCCGGTGACGTACGTGTGGACGCACGACTCGATCGGTCTCGGCGAGGACGGCCCGACCCACCAGCCGGTGGAGCACCTGGCCTCGCTGCGCGCCATCCCGGGCCTCAACGTCGTGCGCCCGGCCGACGCCAACGAGACCTCCCTCGCCTGGCGCGAGATCCTGCGCCGCTACACCAAGGTGTTCGGCAAGGGCGCTCCGCACGGTCTGGCGCTGACCCGCCAGGGCGTGCCGACGTACGAGGCGAACGAGGACGTGGCCAAGGGCGGCTACGTGCTCTTCGAGGCCGAGGGCGGCGAGCCCCAGGTCCTGCTGATCGGCACGGGCTCAGAGGTCCACCTCGCCGTCGAGGCGCGCGAGGAGCTCCAGGCGGCCGGCATTCCCACCCGTGTGGTGTCGATGCCGTGTGTCGAGTGGTTCGAGGAGCAGGACCAGGCGTACAAGGACAGCGTCCTGCCGCCGTCGGTGAAGGCGCGCGTCGCCGTCGAGGCGGGCATCGGCCTGACCTGGTACCGGTTCGTCGGGGACGCCGGCCGGATCGTGTCCCTGGAGCACTTCGGCGCCTCGGCCGACGCCAAGGTCCTGTTCCGCGAGTTCGGCTTCACCGGCGAGCACGTTGCCGCCGCCGCGCGGGAATCTCTCGCCGCCGCTACGCGCTGATGCCGTTATACGACTAGTAGGAGATGCAATTCTCATGACAGACGCACTCAAGCGCCTCTCCGACGAGGGCGTGGCGATCTGGCTCGACGACCTCTCGCGCAAGCGGATCACTTCGGGCAATCTGGCGGAGCTGATCGACCAGAGCCACGTCGTGGGTGTCACGACCAACCCGTCGATCTTCCAGAAGGCGATCTCTTCGGGCGACGGTTACGAGCAGCAGCTCACCGACCTCGCCGCCCGCCGGGTGACCGTCGAGGAAGCGATCCGCATGATCACCACCGCGGACGTGCGGGACGCCGCCGACATCCTGCGTCCGGTCTTCGACGCGACGGACGGGCAGGACGGCCGGGTCTCCATCGAGGTCGACCCCCGCCTGGCGCACAACACCCTGGCCACGGTCGCCGAGGCGAAGCAGCTCGCCTGGCTGGTGGACCGGCCGAACACGCTCATCAAGATCCCGGCGACCAAGGCCGGCCTGCCGGCGATCACCGAGACCATCGGGCGGGGCATCAGCGTCAACGTGACGCTGATCTTCTCCCTGGAGCGCTACCGCGAGGTCATGGACGCCTACCTGGCGGGCCTGGAGAAGGCGAAGGCCGCGGGCCTGGACCTGTCCAAGATCCACTCGGTGGCCTCGTTCTTCGTGTCCCGGGTGGACACGGAGATCGACAAGCGGCTCGACGCGATCGGCAGCGCCGAGGCCAAGGCCGCGAAGGGCAAGTCCGCCCTCGCGAACGCGCGCCTGGCCTACGAGGCGTACGAGGAGGTCTTCGCCGGCGAGCGCTGGGCCGCCCTCGACAAGGCGCACGCCAACAAGCAGCGCCCGCTGTGGGCCTCGACCGGCGTGAAGGACCCGTCCCTCAAGGACACCCTGTACGTCGTCGACCTCGTCGCGCCGAACACGGTCAACACCATGCCGGAGGCGACTCTGGACGCGGTGGCCGACCACGGCGAGATCACCGGCAACACCGTCGCCGGTGCGTACGACCAGGGCCGTGCCGACCTCGAAGCCATCAAGAAGCTCGGGGTCAGCTACGACGACGTCGTCCAGCTCCTCGAGGACGAGGGCGTCGAGAAGTTCGAGGCCGCCTGGACCGATCTGCTCAACTCGACCGAGGCAGAGCTCAAGCGCCTCGCTCCTTCGGAGGGCTGACCACTTTGTCTGGTGTTCCCGGAGCCAACCCGCTCCGTGACGCCCAGGACCGACGGCTCCCGCGCATCGCGGGGCCGTCGGGCCTGGTCATCTTTGGCGTCACGGGCGATTTGTCCCGTAAAAAGCTGATGCCCGCTGTCTACGACCTGGCCAATCGCGGCCTGCTGCCGCCGGGCTTCTCGCTCATCGGTTTCGCGCGCCGCGACTGGGAGGACGAGGACTTCGCCCAGGTCGTCCACGACGCCGTCAAAGAACATTCCCGCACCCCCTTCCGCGAAGAGGTCTGGCAGCAGCTCAGCCAGGGCATGCGCTTCGTGCAGGGCAACTTCGACGACGACGTCGCCTTCGAGACGCTGAGGGCCACGATCGAGGAGCTCGACAAGGCGCAGGGGACGGGCGGCAACTTCGCCTTCTACCTCTCCGTGCCGCCCAAGTTCTTCCCCAAGGTCGTCCAGCAGCTCAAGAAGCACGGGCTGGCCGACCAGAAGGAAGGCTCCTGGCGCCGGGCCGTCATCGAGAAGCCGTTCGGCCACGACCTGGAGAGCGCACAGGAGCTCAACCACCTCGTGCACGACGTCTTTCCGCCGAACGAGGTCTTCCGGATCGACCACTACCTGGGCAAGGAGACGGTCCAGAACATCCTGGCGCTGCGGTTCGCCAACACGATGTTCGAGCCGATCTGGAACAGGTCCTACGTCGACCACGTGCAGATCACGATGGCCGAGGACATCGGCATCGGCGGCCGGGCCGGCTACTACGACGGCATCGGCGCGGCCCGTGACGTCATCCAGAACCACCTGCTCCAACTGCTGGCGCTGACCGCGATGGAGGAGCCGGGCTCCTTCCACCCCAAGGCGCTGGTCGCCGAGAAGCTCAAGGTGCTCACGGCGGTGGAACTGCCGGAGGACCTGGGCAAGCACACGGTGCGCGGCCAGTACACGCACGCGTGGCAGGGCGGCGAGGAGGCCGTCGGCTATCTGGAGGAGGACGGTATCGACCCCAAGTCGAAGACCGACACCTTCGCCGCGATCAAGCTGACGATCAACAACCGCCGCTGGGCGGGCGTGCCGTTCTACCTCCGTACCGGAAAGCGGCTCGGCCGCCGGGTCACGGAGATCGCGGTCGTCTTCAAGCGCGCCCCCTACCTGCCCTTCGAGTCCGGCGCGACCGAGGAACTGGGCGGCAACGCCCTGGTCATCCGGGTCCAGCCGGACGAGGGCGTCACGGTGCGGTTCGGCTCCAAGGTGCCCGGCACCTCCATGGAGGTGCGGGACGTCACGATGGACTTCGCCTACGGCGAGTCCTTCACGGAGTCCAGCCCGGAGGCGTACGAGCGGCTCATCCTCGATGTCCTGCTCGGCGACGCCAACCTCTTCCCGCGTCACCAGGAGGTCGAGCTCTCCTGGAACATCCTCGACCCGATCGAGGAGTACTGGGACAAGCACGGCAAGCCCGCCCAGTACCCGGCCGGGACCTGGGGTCCGGCCGAGGCGGACGAGATGCTCGCACGCGACGGACGGAGCTGGCGCCGGCCATGAAGATCGATCTCACGGAAACCACGTCCAGCAAGATCAACCAGGCCATGATCTCGGCCCGGCGCGCGGTCGGCGCCCCGGCCATCGGGATGGTGCTCACCCTCGTCATCGTCACCGACGAGGAGAACGCCTACGACGCGCTCAAGGCCGCGAGCGACTCCTCGCGCGAGCACCCCTCGCGGATCATCGCGGTGATCAAGCGGGTCAGCCGTTCGCCGCGCGCCCGCCGCGACGCGCGGCTCGACGCCGAGGTACGGGTGGGGTCCGACTCGGGCTCCGGCGAGACCGTCGTGCTGCGTCTGCACGGCGAGCTGGCCAACCACGCCCAGTCGGTCGTCCTGCCGCTGCTGCTGCCGGACGCGCCGGTGGTGGTGTGGTGGCCCGAGGACGCCCCCGCGGACCCGGCCAAGGACCCGCTGGGCGCGCTCGCCCAGCGGCGCATCACGGACACCTACTCCGCCGAGCACCCGCTCGACGAGCTGGCGGTGCGTGCGGCGACGTACCAGCCGGGCGACACGGATCTGGCCTGGACCCGCATCACGCCGTGGCGCTCGATGCTGGCGGCGGCGCTCGACCAGCAGCCCGCGGAGGTCGTCTCCGCCACGGTCGAGGGCGAGTCGGACAACCCGAGCTGCGAGCTGCTGGCCATGTGGCTCGCGGACCGGCTCCAGGTGCCGGTGGAGCGCACCACGTCCGGCGGCCCCGGCCTGACGGCCGTCCGGATGACCACGAAGAGCGGGGACATCGTCCTGGACCGGGCCGACGGCTCGCTCGCCACGCTCAACATGGTCGGCCAGCCGGACCGTGCGGTGGCGCTGAAGCGCCGGGAGACGGCGGAGCTCCTCGCGGAGGAGCTGCGGCGTCTGGACCCGGACAACATCTACGAGTCGACGGTGAAGTTCGGGGTGGAGCGCCTCGGGCACGCGGCCGAGTCCTCGCCCGCGAAGCCGGCCGCCACCTCGGAGGCGCCCGCCGCCGCCAAGAAGGCGCCGGCGAAGAAGGCGGCCTCGAAGTGAGCGTCGTCCCCCAGCTCGTCGTGCACCGCGACAAGGAGCTGATGGCACAGGCCGCGGCGGCCCGGCTGATCACGAAGATCGTGGACGCCCAGGCCGCACGCGGGCATGCCTCGGTGGTGCTCACCGGCGGGCGCAACGGCAACGGCCTGCTGGCCGCGGTCGCCGGCGCGCCCGCCCGGGACGCGATCGACTGGTCGCGGCTCGACCTGTGGTGGGGCGACGAGCGGTTCCTGCCGGAGGGCGATCCGGAGCGCAATGTCACGCAGGCCCGCGAGGCCCTGCTGGACGCGGTGCCGCTGGACCCGTCCCGGGTGCACGCGATGCCCGCATCGGACGGGCCCTCGGGCCCGGACGTCGATGCGGCAGCGGCCGCGTACGCCGCCGAACTGGCCGCAGCGGCCGGTCCGGAGGACCACGGACCGGTGCCGGTGTTCGACGTGCTGATGCTGGGCGTCGGCCCGGACACCCATGTCGCGTCGCTCTTCCCCGAGTTGCCCGCGGTACGGGAGACCGAGCGCACCGTCGTCGGTGTGCGCGGGGCGCCCAAGCCGCCGCCCGTCCGCGTCTCGCTCACGCTGCCCGCGATCCGGGCGGCGCGCGAGGTGTGGCTGCTCGCGGCGGGCGAGGACAAGGCGGAGGCCGCGGCCATCGCCCTGTCGGGGGCCGGGGAGATCCAGGCCCCGGCGGCGGGCGCCTACGGTCGCGGCCGCACGCTGTGGCTGCTGGACGCCGCGGCGGCCTCACAGCTGCCGCGCGCCCTGTACCCGCCGGCCTCCGCCTGAGCGTCCGTCCCCGAACGGCCCGGTCCGCCCCTAGGGCGGGCTGGGCCGTTCGCCGTGCCGGCTGCCGGTTCAGAGCGCCGTCGCGCAGTCGGGCCGACGCGCCGTCGTGGGGTCGAGGGCGTTGCGTACGAGCTCCACGACGACCGGATCGTAGGGGCTGCCCATGTGGCCCGTCCGGTCCTGCGGACAGATGTCCTGGACGGTGATGTTGGCGACCCGGTCGACGGGGTGTCCGGGGTGGAGGTACTGGCGTGCGTAGGGGGTCACGATCCGGTCCTCGCGCGTGACCACCGTGGTGTACCGCACGCCCGGCAGGGTGTCGCCCCCCGCGTCGAGCCTGCTGTTCACGGCCGAGCCGATCGTCTGGTCGGCCAGTGCCTGGCCGCCGAACCGGGCGGCCGGGGCGAGGAGGTGGAGCCGCTTCGCGAGGGTGGCCAGACCGGAGACCGTGCTGCCGTGGTTGGCCGGGGCGATGCCGATCAGGTGGTGCACCTTGTTGCGGGCGGGGTCCCGGGCATCGGTGCCGCCGGCGAACTTCAGGTAGTAGCGCGGCAGGATCCCGCCGCCCTGGGAGTGGCCCACCAGGTCGGCCTGTCGGGCGCCCGTCCGTTCGAGGACCCGGTCGACGAACCGGGCCAGCTGCGCGGCGGACTCGGGGACGGCGGCCCTGCCCTTGATGACGTCGCCCCGCGGGGCGCCGACGTTGACGGCGAAGACGCAGTAGCCGTCGGCCCGCAGCCGGGGGGCGAGGGCGCTCCAGTTGTTGTACGCGTTCTCGTACGTGCCGTGCACGAGGACGACGGGCCTGGGGTGCCGGGCGCCGGGGTCGCAGTGCCAGTCGTCGGCGCCGGGCGGTGGGGCGTCGGGACGGGTGGTGGAGACCACGAACGCCCGCTCCCAGAGGCGGTAGCCGAGGTCCGGCTCGCTCGGGGGCGCGCTGGTCGGTGCGGTGTGGTCGCGCGGCGCCATGGCGGCCGCGGCGAGGAACACGGCGGCGAGGACGGCCAGTGGGGCGGCCGCCCGCCGGAACCGGCGCCGGCCGGGCCGGCTGTGCGGCGGGTCAACGTCCTCAGGGCTTCGCCGGTCGTTCGGGCGGAGGGGCGGGAACTGCATGGAGGAACCTCCCGGACGGTTTCCCGCGGCCCGTGCGGGGCCGCGAGCTGAAAGGGGTCATCCGATGGGGTGGTGCGTCACGGCGCCGGTGGGTCCCTGGCCCCGCGAGGGGCGCCCCGGCCGCCCGGTTCCCTCCCCGGAACCGGGCCGGCCTTCCCGCGCGCGGCGGGCGAGTGGGCCGGGTGCCGCCGCGCGTTCGAGTGACGTGGCGCCGCACGTCGTTCACACTGAGTGACAGTGCCGGTACGGTGGGAGTCACCGGGTCCGGGCCGGTGTGCCCGCCGCGTTCCTCGACGCCGGACGTCCACTCGTACACGGCCGCAAGGAGATGGCATGCCCGCGAATTCGATCGTCTTCGGTGCCGGGGGCTTCATCGGCCGCTCCTTGGTGGGGGAACTCCTGCGCCGGGGCCAGGACGTCGCGGCCGCCGTGCACGGCGGCGGGGAGGGGCTCCTGCGATGGCTCGCGGAGCAGGAGGTGGACACGGGCCGCCTCACCGTCGTGCGCACCGACATCACCCGGGCGGGGCTGGGCCTGCCGGCGGACGGCCTGGACGACGTGCGGGACGTGTACAACACCGCGGCGCGCTTCGCCTTCGGCATGACCCCGGACGAGGCCAGGACGGTCAACGTCGACGGGGCCGTGCACGTCGCCGAGTGGGCCGCCACCCGCCCCCGGCTGCGCCGGCTGGTGCACATCAGCGGCTACCGGATGGCCGCGGCCGAGGCCGCCTCGCCCGACTACCGGCGCGACGGCGCCTACGAGGCGTCCAAGCGTGAAGGGGACGCGGCGGTACGGGCACGTGCCCGCGCCCTCGGCGTCCCGCTGACCGTCGCCAACCCCAGCACCGTCATCGGACCCGGCCAGTGGGTCGGTCTGGCGGACCTGGTGCGGGAGGTCTGGCGGGGCCGTCTCCTCGCGCTGCCCGGCGGTCCGGACGTCTTCCTTCCGGTCGTGGCGCTCGACTACTTCGTACAGTTCCTGGCCTCCGTTCCGGAACGGGCCGAGAGCGCGGACGGCACCTACTGGCTGCTGGACGACGCCACGCCGGAGCTGCCGGGGCTCGTCGCCCTGGTCGCCGAGCACATGGGCGTGCCGGCGCCGCGCCGCTCCGTCCCGGTCGGTCTCGTCAAGCGGCTGCCCCGCGCCCTGACCGGGGCGGACCCGGAGACCTTGTCCTTCCTCTCCAGCGACCGGTACGACACGGCGTCCGCGCGGGACCTCGCGGACTCCATGGGGCTGAAGATGCCGCCGGTGGGCGACGCCCTGCGTGACTGGACCGACGACCTGGTCGCCACACGCTTCGGCCAGGCCCGGGCGCCTTGGACGGCGTACGGGTTCCAGGAGGTCGGCACGGACCGGACCTGGGTGGTGGGAGAGCGGGAGCGGCCCGATTACGTGTTCCTGCACGGGATGCCGATCGACGCGGACTCCTGGTCGCCGGTGGCCGAGCGGGTGGACGGCCCCGCCCTCGCGGCCGATCTGCCGGGGTTCGGGCGGTCCACGCCGGAGCCCCGGCAGTCGCACGACGACTGGCTCGCCGCGCTGCTGGCACCCGTGCGAAGCCGGCCGGTGCTGGTCGCGCACTCGTACTCCTGCGGGCCTGCCCTGCGGTACGTGCTGCGCGATCCCGAGCGCGTCGCCGCGCTGGTGCTCGTCTCTCCCGCCTTCCTCCAGCCGGCGTCCTCGTGGCTGACGCGCTCCCCTCTCGCCGTGCCGGTGCTGAGCCGGATGACCACCGAGCGGCTGGCCGGCTCCCTCGGCCTGCCGGACGGGAGGTGTCTGCGGGGGCCGGTCACCGATCTGCGGCGGTCGGGGGCGGCGCTCCGGGTGGTCTCCGCCCTGCGTTCGGCGTACGGGCAGCGCGGCGCCCTGCGAAACGCCGTCCGCCGGGCCACGTCTCCGGTGGAGCTGGTCATCGGATCCCAGGATCCGCTGGAGGAGACCGGCGCCCTGCCCGTCACCGAGATCGCCTCGGCCGGCCACTACCCCCAGCTGACCCACCCCGACGCGGTCGCGCGTCACCTGGTCGCGGTACGGAAGCGGGCGACGGACGGGTAGCGCCCTCGTCAGACACGGGTGAACGCCAGCACGACGTTGTGGCCGCCGAACCCGAAGGAGGTCGACAGGGCCGCCCCGGCTTCGGCCCTGCGGGGCTGCCCCCTCACCAGGTCGAGCTCGATGCCGTCCCCGGCCTCCTCCAGGTTGCGGACCGGTGGCACCACGGACTCCTTGAGCGCCAGCACCGTGAGGATCGCCTCCACGGCGCCCGACGCGCCCAGGAGGTGGCCGGTGGAGGACTTGTTGGCCGTGACCACCGGGTGGCCGCCCACCGCGCTCATCACCGCCCGGGACTCCGCGACGTCCCCCTGGGGCGTTCCCGTCGCGTGGGCGTTGACGTGGCCGATGTCGCCGCCGGTCAGCCCGGCGTCGCGCAGCGCCTCCTCGATAGCGCGCACCTGTCCTTTCGCGTCGGGCAGGGTGATGTCGTGGGCGTCGGACGTGACGCCGGCCCCGGCCAGCGCCGCGTGCGCCCGGGCACCACGTGACCGTGCGAAGTCCGCCCGTTCCAGGACGACCATGCCCGCGCCCTCGGACATCACGAAGCCGTCCCGCTGCCGGTCGAACGGCCTGGACGCCTGCTCGGGGGCGTCGTTGCGCAGCGAGAGGGCCCGCATCTGGGCGAAGGCGCCCAGGGAGAGGGGGTGGAGGCAGGCGTCCGTGCCCCCTGCCACCACCACGTCGGCGCGTCCGGCCCGGATCAGCAGGGCGCCCACCGCGATGGCCTCGGCCCCCGACGCGCACGCACTGGTCGGCGCATGGGTGCCGGCCCGCGCTCCGAGCATCAGACTGACCACCGCGGAGGCCCCGTTGGGCATGAGCCGCGGCACCGTGTACGGGGACATGGCACGCCGTCCGCGCTGGTTCAGCACGTCGTACTGGTCGAGCATGGTCAGCGCGCCCCCGATGCCGGTGCCCACCACGACCGCCAGCCGCTCGGCCTCGACCCGCGGCCGGCCCGCGTCCGCCCACGCCTCCTCGGCCGCGACCAGCGCGGCCGCCTGGCTGCGGTCCAGCCGGCGCCGCCGCACGCGTTCGACCTCGCTGTAGGGGTCGCGGTACATGCCGCCCGCGATGCGGACCGGCAGGCGGTCGGCCCAGGGGGCGCCGATCGGCGCGATGCCGGACTTGCCCGCCAGCAGGGCCTCCCAGGTGCCCGCGACGTCGGCGCCGAGTGGCGTGGTGGCCCCCATCCCCGTCACCAGCACCTCGTCGGCCGGCCGGGTGCGCGCACGCGCGTGCTCAGCCCGCGTGCGCCGCACGGCGGCCCCCGTCCCCCGGCCCGGCCGTCAGCGGCGTGCGGCTCTTCAGCCCCGCCACGGTGAGGGCCATCACGGCGCGGAGCAGCTCACCCGCGCCGGCCGGCGGGTCCAGGGCGGCTTCCGGGGCGGGCCCGGCGTCCGTCCGCGCATCCGCGGCTGCCGTGCGCGCCGGGCCCGGGCCTCCCCCCTCTTCATATGCGTTCAATTCATCGGTCACACACATACCGTCTCCCTAATTCTTTTACGCCTGAGGTGGCTTGAAGATGCCGTAGGACCGAACGGGTCCAAAGAATGCCAGCGAGGTGTGAACGGGGCTTCGGCGACAGATTGCGTCACTGCGCCCGGAACCCAATCTATGCACCGCGAGCCGCCGGCCGCCTCGGGCGTTCTGCTGATTTCCCCCTCCCCTGCCCGGGGGATGGATCACCCATTAGGAGGGGCTCGAATGCGCCGGTCACCGCCTTGGGGAGGAGGCGCTGAACCCTTTCCTCACAACGAAGTGCCACGACCTCGGAACCATGATCAAATACTGTCTTATTTGTCGTACAATGCCTTCGTTTACTTCTTATTGCCACAACGCTCGAGTGTGCTGCATAGTGAAGATAGATGGTGCGGAGAACAGTTTTCGACCTCACCCCGAGTCCCTGCGCTTCAAATATAAATTACGCGCAGAATGGCGGGGCGTTCAGGCCGGTCTATTTTTCTCCTGCAAAATCCTGAAAGGGAACTCCATGTCGCACACCAGAACGGCTCGCACGTCCTCGGCCGAGGAGAACGTCCATGTAGTCCGCTGGCCCCTTGAGGCGTCGAAGCTGGAGCGCCACCGACGCACGGGCGCCCTGCGCCTCCTCGTGATCGAGAACGGGGGAACGCCACCGACGACCACCGACCCGCGGGAGGACTGGGTCCGGTCCCCGATCACGCGGGAGGACTTCACCGCTCGTATCGCGGCCTTGCGCGCCAGGGCCGCGTCGCACGACCTGCCGGCCCTGGACCACGACGGCCTGCTGCGGTACGGCAGCCGCGTCGTACCCGTGTCCCCGACCGAGATGTATCTGTTACGGCCCTTGGTGCAGCGCTTCGGAAGCCTGGTGGCCCGCGACGAACTGCTGGCCCTGCTGAGCACCCGGGGCTCCACCGCGAGCAGGAACGCCCTGGACCTGCACGTGATGCGGATCCGCCGGCGGGTCCTGCCCCTGGGCCTGCGACTGCGCACGGCCAGCCGGCGCGGGTACCTGCTGGAGGGGCCGGCCTGACCGGAGAGGCCCCCTGCCGGAGAATCTCCGGCAAGGGGCCTCCGTACTGTCTCCGGACGGCCGGGCCTGTCCCGGCAGGGCGCCGTCGGATCTCTGGTCAGACGGCCGGCCGTCCCCGGCCGCAACAGTCGCAGGCAGCCGGCGCCAGCCCGTTCCGGTGGGCGTAGATCACGGCATGGACCCGGTTGCGCAGTTCCAGCTTGTCGAGCAGATGCTGCACATGTGATTTGACGGTGCTCTCGCCCAGGACCAGTTCGGCCGACATCTCGGCGTTGCTGAGACCGCAGGCGAGGAGCGTCAGCACCTCCCGCTCCCGCCGCGTCAGCAGTTCGGCCCGCGACCGCTCCTCGGCAGAGCCCTGCCGGCAGGGCGGCGCGGGCCACGGGCTCCCGTCCGCGGCCGGCTCTGAGGCCCCGGGGGCTTCGAGGACGGCGTACCCGGCGGAGACCATGTGGACGGCGGACAGCAGGTGCGCGGGGGTGGCGCGGCTCAGCACCACCCCCCTGGCGCCGGCCCGTAGCGCTGTCCGCACGGACTCGTCCGTCCTGTGGACCATCAGCAGGGCCCCCGGCGCGCCCCTCCCCGGGCGGGGGGCCAGCGCGGCCACCAGGCGGACGACGTCGAGGTCCGGTGACTGAGCGTCGACGAGCACCACATCGGGGCTCAGCTCCGCCGCCCGGTGTTCGGCGTCCGTGACATCGGACGCCTCCCCGACGACCTCGATGGCCGCGTCCCGGTCGAGAACGGCCCGGATGCCGGCGCGGGTGATGGCACGGTCACCTACGAGCAGGACGCGCACACGTGCGGTGATCGGTCTCTCCTCTCCTTCGGAACGTGGACGACGCGGCCTCAGGTCCCGGCGCCCTCCGCCCCGGGAACAGCCGCACCGGCGGGCGCGAGGCCGGGCCGCCCGGCGCGTCGGCGCCTCGGTGTCGCGAGAACCGCGAGGGCGCCGACCGCGATCAGGCAGGCGCCGGTCCACAGCGCGGGAATCATGCCGTCGGTGAAGCTGTCCGCCGTGGCGAGGTCACCGTGCGCGGTGAAGACGGACGCCAGGACCGCGACTCCGAGAACCCCGCCCAGCTCCCGCAGCGCGTTCACGGCGCCCGAGGCCATGCCCCGGTCCCCGGCGGCCACCGAGCTCATCACCAGGTTCGCCGTCGGGGAGAAGTAGAAGGTCATGCCCAGCCCGCACAGGACCAGCGCGGGGACGAGGGACGGGTAGCTCACGTCCGGTGAGACGCGGGCCGCGATCCAGCCCAGTCCGCACGCCTGGAAGGTCAGCCCGAGGGCCACGATGGAACGGCTGCCGATCCGGTCGGAGAGGAAGCCGACCACGGGCGCGACGAAGACCGGCACCACCGTCCAGGGCAGGATGCGCAGGCCGGCCTCCATCGGCGAGTAGCCGCGCGGTCCCTGGAAGAACTGGGTGAGCAGGAAGACCGAGCCGAACATCCCCGCGAACATCAGCAGCCCGGCCGCGTTCATCCCGCTGAAGGTCCGGTGACGGAAGAGCCGCATCGGGAACATGGGCATCGGGGTGCGCAGCTCCCAGGCGGCGAAGACCGCCAGGACCAGGGCGCCGCCGGTCAGAGCGGTCAGGACCCGTGCGCCGGCCCAGCCGTCGGCGGGCCCCTGGATGAGGCCGAACACGATCCCGAACAGGCCGGTACCGGCCAGGACGGTGCCCACCACGTCCAGCCGGGCGTTCGCGCCACGGCTCTCGGCGAGCCTCCACCGGGCGAGCGGGAGCACCAGGAGTCCGATCGGCACGTTGACCCAGAAGATCCACTGCCAGGCCAGGTGCTCCACCATCATCCCGCCGATGAGGGGGCCCATGGCGATGGCGAGCCCCTCGACGGCGCTCAGCGCTCCGAGGACGGCCCCGCGGCGGGCGGCGGGCGCGACCGCCGTGAGCAGGGTCAGGTTGAGCGGCATCAGCGCGGCGGCGCCGAGCCCCTGCACGGCACGGGCCGCGATCAGGGCGCCGATGCCGGGGGCGAGCGCCGCCGCCGCGGAGGCGACGGTGAAGAGGGCCAGGCCGACGAGGAACATGCGGCGCCTGCCGAACCGGTCGCCCAGGGCCGCGCCGGGCAGCATCAGGACGGCGTAGGTGAGCGTGTAGGCGTTGACCGTCCACTCGAGTTGCTGGATGTCGCCGCCGAGACTCTCGCGGATCGCGGGCAGGGCGGTGATGACGACCAGGTTGTCGAGGGACACCATGGCCACGCCCAGGCCACAGCACAGGAACGTCCACAGGACGTTCCGCTTCGAGACGTTCATGATTGCCTTTTCTGGGGGTGTGCCGCGCCGGATGCCGGGACGGGCGCGCCCGGTGTCGGCGCGGCCGCCCCGGCACCGCGGGGAGGGCTTCGTTCAGCGCGCGCCTTGCCGGCGCATGAGGCGGAGCATCGGCGGTACCAGGGCCGCGAGTTCGACCGGCCACGACAAGCGGCTGAGCCAGCGCTCGCCGAACGGCCGGGCCAACTGGTGCACGTCCACGCGGATCTCGCGCCGCACCGGCCTGCCGGCGAGGAGCCGTACCGCCATGTAGGAGCTCAGCACCCCGAACGCCGTCGCGGTGTAGGCCACTTGAGGGAAGCTGTAGTCCGTGCGCAGGTGGTTTTCGCGGATCTCGGCGAGCATCTCGGCCGGGACCCTGCGCAGCGGTACCGCACGGCGCAGCAGGTCCCAGGTGTCCATCCGCACGATGTCGTCCACGGTGATGGCGCCCGCGAACGGCTCCCGGACGCGCCGGTAGTCGTAGCAGCGCACGTACTGGGTCCCCGCCATGTCCCAGCCGGTGATCAGTGGCAGCCGCCGCTGCACCGCCACGCGGTGCAGGAGGTGCTTGGCACGCCAGCCGTCGGCGGTGGTGACGTCCACCCCGTCGATGATCATCTGGCAGGGCGCGGTGAGCCGCTGCACGGTCTGCGGGGTCACCCCTTCCGTGAACACCGTCACCCGGGCGTGCGGGTTGATCGCCATGATGCGTTCGGCGGCGCCCGCGGCCTTGTTCTGGTCGATGTCGGCGGCGACCGCGCTCTGCCGGTTGAGGTTGTTCAGCTCGAACGTGCCGGGGTCGGCCACCAGGAAGCGCTGTACGCCGAGCCGGGTCAGAGGTTCCACGGTGGCGCCGCCGATCGACCCGCAGCCCGCGACGAGGACCGTCGCCTCGCGGAGCGCCCGCTGCTCCCCTGCCGAGACGACACCGGCGTTGCGGGTGACCAGTTCGTCGTAGAAGGTCCGGTGCGCCCGGGACTCCTGGTGACCGGTCAGCTGCCGGCTCACGTCCCCGGCCGTCACCGGGAGCCTCCGCGCTGGCGGGGGATCGCGAGGCCGGCCGGTTTCCGCCTGCGCGCGGCGAGCCTGGCGACCATGTCGTGGTACGAGGTCAGGTCGCTGGTGCCGTCCAGGTAGGAGCGGACAACGTCGCGGTACCAGGCCAGGTCCGCGGGCACCGGGGCGACGAAGGGCTTGGCGACGACGCCCTGGTGGTAGATGGGGGCGAGCGGATCGGACGGGGGCAGGCTCGGAGAGGTGTCCTCGATCACGTGCAGGTCGAAACCCGCCAGGCGCAGGTGGCGCAGGGCCACGTGTTCCTTGGCGTCGCCGAGCACGAGGCGGATGGCGTCGCCGAGCTGGATCATCGCCTCGCCCATGCCGAGCATGAGGTGCCACGGCACCCGGTCGTGCTGGAGGCCGCGCGGCATCGACTGGTCGCGCAGGAAGCGTTTCAGCTCGAACACCTGGTGGGTGCCCAGGCCGGGGCGCGCGTACGGCGCCAGCAGGTCCACCCCGTGTGCCGCCTCGGTGGGGAACGGGGCGCGACGGGCCGAGTCGAGGGGCAGGCTCACGGGGTCCCCGGAGCAGCTCAGCCCGACGTAACCGCGGATCCGGCCGGTCCGTGAACAGAGGGTCACAGTATGGATGTTCTCGGCCTCGCCGGTGCGGGGCAGGGGCTCGTGGAACGCGGCCGTCCGGTACACCAGGTCGGCCGAGATCCAGCTCAGCCGCAGGTACTGGGCGAGCCGGAAGCCGAGGATGCCCCTCAGGTACCGGGCGGGGAACTGGCTGTCCCGCGCGGTCAGGGTGATCAGGCCGCTGTCCGGGTCCTCCGCGCAGTTCAGCGGTGGACCGTCGATCTCCGCGGGAAGCCGCCGGTAGCTGAGCCGCTCGTGCAGTTCGATGATGTCCGCGACGTAGCGCAGGGCGCGCGATCCCGTGGGGTCGGCGGAGGTGGGGACGGTGGTGCGCCCGGGGCGGTCGCCGCTCGTGCGCGAAGAGGGCGCGCTCACTCGGCATCGTCCTCGGCGTAGAGGCTTTCGGTGATGGCGAGGGCCAGCACCTCGGGGGTTCCTTCGTAGATGCGGGTCCCGTAGGCGTCACGGAGCATCTTCTCCACGCCGTGGGAGCGCAGGTAGCCCCGGGCGCCGACGAGGGAACAGGCCGCGTCGGCCACGTCGATGGCCGCCCGGTCGGCGAACAGCTTGGCGACGGCCGGCTCGTAGGCGGGTGGCGGCAGCTGGGTGTCCACGGTGTTCGCCGCGTGCAGGTAGAGCAGGCGGGCGGCGTCGACCTTGGCGCTCATGTCGGCCAGCTTCGCCGCGGTGAACTGGTGCCGGTACAGCAGCGCACCGCCCTGCACCCGTTCGCCCGCCCAGGTGACGGCCTGTTCCAGGGCGCCCCGCGCCACGCCGGTGGAGATCCCGGCGACGGCGGCACGGGCCATGTTGCTCTGCGCCATGTTGATGGCCATGCCCTCGCCCTCGCCACCGATCATGTTCTCCGCGGGCACCCGGACCTCGTCGAAGGTGAGTTCACTGCCCAGGCAGGCCCGGTAACCCATCTTGTCGGCGACCGGGCCACGGACCACGCCGGGCAGGTCCAGCGGCACGATGAAGGAGGTGAGTCCGGTCGCTCCCGGGCTGCCCTCCATGTTCGCGAACACCGAGGCGAAGGCGGCGAACCGGGCGTTGGTGATGAAGCGTTTCCTGCCGGTGAGCAGGTAGGAGTCGCCGTCCCGGCGGGCGGTCATGACGTTGCGTGCGTGTACGGCGTGGGACGGGATGATCAGGTCGCAGCCCGCGTCCTCCTCGGTCACGGCGTTGCAGGCGAGCACCGGCTCGTCACCGGAGAACAGCGGCAGGTAGCGGGCCTGCAGCCGGGGGTCGCCGGACAGCAGGAGGGGGGCCTGGCCGAGCATGGTGGCGCCGAAGACGAGTGCGGTGCCCGGGCAGACGGCGGCCACTTCCTCCAGAGCCGTGGCGACTCCGAGCATGCCGAGGCCGAGGCCGCCGTAGTCGGTGGGGACGGCCGCCCGGGTCAGGCCGGCTTTGTGGCCGCGGCGGATGAGGTCCCAGTCGAAGTCCTCGGCCGGTGCCTGGTCCAGCTCCAGCACCCGGGGATGCACCTCCTCCTGAGCGAACCGCCGTGCGGCGTCCTTGAGTTGCCGCACTCCGGGCGGCAGTTCGTCGAAGTTCAGTTCCGGGGAGAGGTCTCCCGGCACGTCGATGGTCATGGTGGCGAGGCTCCTTGAGGGCGTGTGGTGGCGGGGGAGGGACGGTGCGCCGGGTCAGACGCCGGCGTCCGCCGCGATCTCCGGGTAGCGGTCGAAAGCGGGCTGGAGCAGGGGGACCAGCTCCAGCACCTTGGCGATCCGGCCTCGGATCCGGAGCTTTCCGGTGGCGATGGCTGCGGGCACCGGCAGCCGCCCCAGCCACAGCGCGTGCGCGGTGTCGCAGGACATCTTGAGAGTGATCGCGGCCTTGGACGGCGCCTCGCCCCCGACGACGACCCCGTCGGGCGAGACGAAGATCCGGCAGTCCGGCCTGCTGTGCACCAGGTGCACGGACAGGGACTCCTTGCGGGCCTTCTCCACGAACTGCTCATTCTCCAGCAGCACGGTGAAAAGCCGCCCGAACACATCGGCGGCCATTTCTCCGGACGGAAATACGCTCATGCTTTTCCTTCGCGATATCTACGGACCGGCGCCCGCCCTGCCGCTCGGGGTCGACCCGGCAGAATGGAGGAGAATGCGTCTGCTCGTCGAGCGTCGGTGTCAGCACGTTATGGCACCTCCCGGAGACCCCGGCCCGCGCCGACAGGTAACCGAAAAGAAACGGAAAGAAATCAGTAAGGACCGTCCGCAAACCTCTGTGACCAGCGGCGATGCGCCATCCACTCGGTCCGGCCGCAACTCTCACGAGCGGGGACGGACGATGAGAGCGCACCCATATCCACACACGGTCCCGATTTCACGCCCGCCGGAAACAACGGTGCACCATAGGTGACATCGCACCCCACAGATGCGACGCAAAGAGAAATCCAAGGCCATGGACCCGGCCACGAACGGGTGACATGAGCGGGCTCTTCTTGCATTTACCGAATGCGTGCTGCGTCATGGAGAAGTCCCCGCCGCGGCACCCGCGGCGAATAGCTCCGAAAGGAGGTGACCCACCATGCGCAGGATTGAGATGAAGCACCGGACGGCCGTCCGGGCCGACCGCCCCCAGGCCGGCGAACGTTCCAGCTGGAACTGGACGTGGGCCTACCGAGCGGCCTGATCGCGTCCGCGTGGGGCCGGCTCCCCCGTTCCCTCCGGCCCCACGCGGGTGTCAGCTCACCTTCCGTACGCCCTTCCCGTACGCCCTTCCCGCCCCCGCCCTTCGCGCACCGCCGAGGAGTCACCTTGCGCCTTCGCCGCTCCCGTTGCCTGACGTGCTACTGGCACGAGGGCGCGTTCGTCGTCCACCCCCACCCGCACGGCACGTCGATGGAACTGCACCCCGCCGCGGCGGAGATCCTGACCGCCTTCGACGAGTGGAGCACCCCCGACGAGGCGGCCGGGCGGCTCGGCCACCTGACTCCGGACACGATCGAGGAGGCCGTCGCGGCACTGGTCGACGCGGGGGCCCTGCTGGCGCAGGGCAGCACGGCCGCCCGGCGCGACGAGCTGATCGCCGGGCAGTGGGGCGCGTGGATGCCGGAGGCGTCGTTCTTCCACTACGCCACGTCGGACGTGTACGACGGGCACCCGGCCGGGGACGCCCCGGCCCCGCCCGACGGCGAGGCCGGCGGCCCTGCGGGCGCCGAAGCACCCGCCGGGCCGCTCCCGCCGCTGTTCACCAGTCACCCGGCGGCTCCCCGGGTCCTGCTGCCGCGGCGGCCGGCCGAGCTCCGGACCCCGCTGGGAGAGGTCCTGTACGAACGGCGCACCCACCGCGACTTCACCGGCGCGCCGGTGTCCCTCGACACCCTGGCCGCCCTGCTGGCCGCGGTGTTCGGGCCCGTCGACTTCATCGACTGCGGGCGGGGCGCGCTGTACCGCCGAACCAGCCCGCAGGGCGGCTCCCGGCAGGAGATCGACGCCTACGTCGGCGTCCTCGGGGTCAGCGGTCTCTCCCCCGGCTGGTACCACTACAACGGATTGCTGCACGCGCTCGAACTGCTCTCCGAGGGCTTCACGCCCCAGGACGCCGCCCATCTCTGCGCCGACCAGTCGTGGGCCGCTCGGCCCGCCTTCTTCGTGGTGCTCGCCGCGCGTCTGGAACGGATGAGCGTGAAGTACCCGACGCCGCGCGCCTACCGCGTCTGTCTGCTCGATGCCGGACACCTGGGCCAGACCTTCGCCCTGACCGCGACGGCCCTCGGCCTCGGCCCCGCCCAGACCGGTGCCTTCAGGGACTCCGCGGTCGCCGGCCGCTGCGGCCTGGACAACACCGGCCACACCCCGCTGTACGTCCTGGCCGCCGGCCATCCCGAGCCGGAGGCCCGGGACGCCCCGCCGCCGGCCGGCGTCGCCGCCTTCGAGGCCACCACCCTGGTCGCTCCCTGAGCCCGGGGGCCGTACGGGCCGATGCAGTTGTTCTGACGACCACGTCGCTGACGTCGAGGGACGACCACGTCGCTGACGTCGAGGAGTGAGAAGCCGCCTCGACTGACCCGCTCACTGTGCGGGCGGCCGCTGCGGCGATGACGGAGTGGGTGGTGCCGGGCAAGCTGTAGTCCAGCGGGCGATACGTGGTGCTTCGACCGGCTCAAGAACACGCTCGATCGAGCAGGGGCGACATGAATCGAAGACTCCGCGGCGGAGCCCGTACGGGCCCCCGGGCTCAGGCCCGGTCGAGGAAGGGTTCCAGCAGGCCGGGGACGGCTTCGGAGGCGAAGACCAGGCCTTCGGACGCGTCCGCGTCGTACACCGTGTACGCCCCCGCTCCCGCGGCCGTCGTCGCGGTGACGTGCAGTACCCCGGCCCGCCGCTGGAAGTACGACTGCCTCACCGTCCAGCCGATCACCCCGGCCCGCTCCAGCGCGGCCGTGGAGCGGCGCAGGGTGCCCGAGCGGGTCACCAGGTAGCCACCGCTGAGGGTGTGGCCGAGACCGCGGTAGGCGTCGCGGGCCAGGAGCACCCCGACGGGCAGCCCGACGGCGGCGCAGCCCAGGGCCGCCCAGAACAGGACGGGCGTGAGCAGGGCGCCGAGCAGGGAAAGGACCAGGACGGGTGCCAGGACCGCCGCGTACGCTCTGCGCAGCCGCCGGCCCCGTGCGGCGGGCGGATGCGCGGTCAGCGGGGCGCCGGTCGGGGACACCGTCTCGCGCAGCACGGCGGCGGCTGCCTGGTCGGCGACGGGCCGGGGCACGGCGGGCAGCAGGGTGTGGTGGCCGCCGTGCTGTTCCTCGTCGTCCTTGGCGAGTCCGGTGGTGATGGCGTCGATCCGGGCGGCGCCCAGCAGCCGGACGCCGAGCGGCTCGACGAGGTCGACACCGCGCAGCCGCCGCTCCTCGATGGAGACGGACCGGGAGGTGAGCAGTCCGCGTCGGATGCGCAGGGTGCCGCCCGGCTCTCGTTCGAGGCGGTAGTTCCACCACATCTCGACCCAGAGCCCCAGCGCGCCGACGACGCCGGCGAGCGTCGCGGCCAGGGCGAGGAGCACGATCGCGGAGGGCAGGGAGAGGTCCCGGAGCCGGTCGCCGACCCACTCGATCACCTGTCCCTGCGCCCCGAACCAGTCGCTGACCTGCAGCACGGCTCCGGCGGCGGCGCCGCCGAGGGCGGGTGCGACGAACGAGACCGGTGCGTAGCGGATCCAGCGCGGGTCGAGCGTGACGAGTTCGCCCTCACGGTGGCTGCCGGCCGTCCCGGTGAGGTCCCGTGCCAGGAGCGCGCGGCGCAGTCGCTCGCCTTCGGCGCGCCGGACCGGGTCGAGTTCCAGGGCCGAGTCGTCGCCGGTGTGCTCACCGGTGCCGATCCGGACGGTGACCAGGCCGAGGACACGCTGGAGGAGGTGGGCGGTGAGGTCGACGCTGCGGATCCGTTCCCGGGCCAGGGAGCGCTTCCGGACGAGCAGGAGGCCGGTGTGGAGCTCCACCCGGTCGGCGCCGACGCGGTAACGGGTGCGGCGCCACCGTATGTAGTCGGCGCCCGCGCTGGCGCCGATCAGAAGAGCCGCCCCGGTCAGCACCCAGGCGACGGCGGCGGCGAACCCGAACCGTCCCGACAGCCCGAGGGTCGTCGGCACGGCGGCTCCGGCCGCCACGCCCGCCGTGACGAGGCCGGTGGCCAGGACGGTACGCCGCTCCAGGCGGCGCCATCCGGGGGCGGCGGCCGGGCCGGCCTCGTCCGCGCCGTCCGGGGCTGTCTCGTCCGGGACGGTGTCCGCCGTGGTCATGTGGCGTCGCCGGGGGTGTCCTGGGTGATCCGGGTCAGCCGCTCGGCGAGCTCGGCCGCCAGCTCGTGGTCGAGGCCCTCGATCCGGACCGCGCCCTTGGACGAGGCGGTGGTGACGGTGACCGTGGCGAGGCGGCAGAGCTGTTCGAGCGGCCCGCGCACGGTGTCCACGGTCTGGATCCGTGACATCGGCGCGATCCGCCACTCCTGCCACAGCACCCCCGTCCGCACGTACACCGCCTCGTCCGTGACCTCCCAGCGGTGGGTACGGAACCACCAGAGGGGGACGAGGACGGCGCAGCCCGTACCGAGGACAGCGAGCACCGCGGCGGGCAGCAGCAGCCAGAACCGGGCGGACGCGAGGAACGCGCCCAGCACGGCCAGGACCACCACCGGCAACGCCGTCAGCAGCAGCCACCGCGCCCGCCACCAGCGGACGGCCCGCGGATCCACCGTGTGGGCCGGAGCCCTGAGACCGGCCGTCGATCCGGACCGTACCGCCCCCTCCCCCACGGTCATCGGCTCAGCGCCCCCGCAGCTCGCGGTACGAGGCGACGAGCGCGGCCGTCGAACTGTCCAGCTGCTCGGCGCCCTCGCCCTTCGTCAGCACCGGTTCGATCCGCTTGGCGAGGACCTTGCCGAGTTCGACACCCCACTGGTCGAACGAGTCGATGTTCCAGATGGCGCCCTGGACGAAGACCTTGTGCTCGTAGAGCGCGATCAGCTGGCCGAGCACGGAGGGGGTGAGCCGGTCGGCGAGGATCGTCGTCGTCGGGTGGTTGCCCCGGAACGTCTTGTGCGGCACCAGCTCCTCGGGGACCCCCTCGGCGCGCACCTCGTCCGGCGTCTTGCCGAAGGCCAGGGCCTGGGTCTGGGCGAAGAAGTTGGCCATCAGCAGGTCGTGCTGGGCGACCAGGCCGGGCAGCAGGGCGTCGACCGGCTCGGCGAAGCCGATGAAGTCGGCCGGGATGACCTTGGTGCCCTGGTGGATCAGCTGGTAGTAGGCGTGCTGACCGTTGGTGCCGGGGGTGCCCCAGACGACCGGGCCGGTCTGCCAGTCGACCGGATTGCCGTCCCGGTCCACGGACTTGCCGTTGGACTCCATGTCCAGCTGCTGCAGGTACGCCGTGAACTTGGACAGGTAGTGGCTGTAGGGCAGCACGGCGTGCGACTGGGCGTCGAAGAACGCGCCGTACCAGACGCCCAGCAGGCCCAGCAGCAGCGGGGCGTTCTCCTCGGCCG
Organism: Streptomyces sp. NPDC005803; assembly: GCF_040630435.1. Lineage (NCBI taxonomy): Bacteria > Bacillati > Actinomycetota > Actinomycetes > Kitasatosporales > Streptomycetaceae > Streptomyces > Streptomyces sp. NPDC005803. Next base: position 81,483 of record NZ_JBEXXO010000004.1, read on the forward strand.
GGGCGGTGCGGAAGTGCTCGTCGACCAGGTGGAAGCCGTCGAGCATCTCGCGGAACCGGTCAGGACCGATGGCGATCATCAGCGAGAGGCCGATGGCCGAGTCGTACGAGTAGCGGCCGCCGACCCAGTCCCAGAACTCGAACATGTTGGCGGTGTCGATGCCGAAGTCCGAGACCTTCTCGGCGTTCGTCGACAGGGCCACGAAGTGCTTGGCCACCGCGTCCTGATCCGCCCTCAGGCCGGTCAGCAGCCAGTCGCGGGCCGAGGTGGCGTTGGTGATCGTCTCGATCGTGGTGAAGGTCTTCGACGCGATGATGAACAGCGTCTCGGCCGGGTCGAGGTCGTGCACGGCCTCGTGCAGGTCGGCGCCGTCGACGTTGGAGACGAAGCGGACGGTGAGCGAGCGGTCCGTGAAGGAGCGCAGCGCCTCGTACGCCATGGCGGGACCGAGGTCGGAGCCGCCGATACCGATGTTGACGATGTTCTTGATGGGCCGGCCGGTGTGACCGGTCCACTCGCCCGACCGGATGCGGTCGGAGAAGGCGGCCATCTTGTCGAGCACCGCGTGCACGGCGGGCACCACGTTCTCGCCGTCGGCCTCGATCACGGCGCCCCGCGGGGCGCGGAGCGCGGTGTGCAGGACGGCCCGGTCCTCGGTGGTGTTGATCTTGTCGCCGCGGAACATGGCGTCCCGCAGCTCGGCGACACCGGTGGCCCCGGCCAGCTCACGGAGCAGCCGGAGCGTCTCGTCGGTGACCAGCTGCTTGGAGTAGTCGAGGTACAGGTCACCGACGCGCAGGGCGTATCGCGTGCCGCGCTCCGGATCGTCCGCGAACAGCTGTCGCAGATGGGTCGTCCCGAGCTGCTCACGGTGCTTTCCCAGCGCGGTCCATTCCGGCGTCTGGTTGAGCCTGGCTCGGCTTTGTGCGTTCATCCCGGACATCAGCCCACTTCTTCTCGTAACCGCAGTTCCCCGCTGCCCCTCCAACTTAATTGATCAGGGCGGCGGACGGGACGGCGGCGGGCTGCGGCACGGCAGAAGCGTTCCGGCCGGGCACCCAGGGGGTGTCCGGCCGGTGAACGACTGTCAGTGAGGCACGAAGGCTCTAGATCTCGCCGCGGAGCTTGGCGAGGGCCTCGGCGAGGATGGCCTCCCCGTCCGCGTCGCTGCGCCGCTCGCGTACGTACGCGAGATGCGTCTTGTACGGCTCGGTGCGCGGCGGGTCCGGCGGGCTGTCCCGGTCCTGGCCGGCCGGGAATCCACAGCGCGGGCAGTCCCAGGTCTCCGGTACCTGCGCGTCATGGGCGAAGCTCGGCTGCGTCTCGTGCCCGTTCGAGCACCAGAAGGAGATGCGGGCCCGGGGCGCGGACTCGCCGCGCTCGGCCTCCCCCATCGGCCCCGCTCCGACCCGGCTTCCCCGGATCGCGTTGCCACTTGCCACGGTCGTAACTCCCTGCGTGATGGTGCTCGAAGATGCCCCAGTCTACGTAAGGCCCAACGCGCGTCCAGTGGTTGGAGTTACACCCTCACCGGAATCGCGTACGACGGGTCAGTTGTCCAGCTTGATGAGCAGACCAAGCACCACGATGCACGCGAACCAGCCCAGACCGACCACGACGGTGATCCGGTCGAGGTTGCGCTCGGCGACCGAGGAACCGCCGACGGACGACTGCATGCCGCCACCGAACATGTCGGAGAGACCGCCGCCCTTCCCCTTGTGCATCAGCACCAGCAGCATCAGCAGCAGGCTGAAGACGATCAGGGCGATCTCGAACCCCAAAATCACGGCTGGTCCCTACTTTCCGAAAATTCCTGACTGCACGTGCGAACAACGGGGGCCGGGAGGCTGCCCTCCTCGGCCCCCGCAAGGGTACGACGGATCCGCGCTAGCGCATACTCACTGGTCGCGGAAGCGGACGATCTTGACGAACTCGTCGGCGTCCAGTGCGGCGCCGCCGATCAGCGCGCCGTCGATGTCGGGCTTTGCCATGATCTCCGCGACATTCCCCGACTTCACCGAGCCGCCGTACTGGATGCGGACCGCGTCGGCCAGCTCCTGGGAGTACAGCTCGGCGAGCCGGCTGCGGATTGCCCCGCAGACCTCCTGGGCGTCGTCGGCGCCGCAGACCTTGCCGGTCCCGATGGCCCAGACCGGCTCGTACGCGATCACGATGGACCCGGCCTGCTCGGCCGGAATGTCCTTGAGCCCGCCGTCGACCTGCGCGAGGGTGTGCGCGACGTGGCGGCTCTCCTCGCGGACCGACTCCTCCTCGCCGACGCACAGGATCGGGGTGAGACCGTTCTTGTAGGCGGCCTTGACCTTCGCGTTGACGATCTCGTCGGTCTCGTGGTGGTACTGGCGGCGCTCGGAGTGGCCGATGGCCACATAGGTGCACTTCAGCTTGGCGAGCATCGCGCCGGAGATCTCACCGGTGTACGCGCCGGAGTCGTGCGCCGAGATGTCCTGGGCACCGTACTTGATCTTCAGCTTGTCGCCGTCGACCAGCGTCTGCACGGAGCGCAGGTCGGTGAAGGGCGGCAGGACGGCGACCTCGACGGCGTCGTAGTCCTTGTCGGCCAGGGCGAAGGCGAGCTTCTGGACGTGGGCGATGGCCTCGAGGTGGTTGAGGTTCATCTTCCAGTTGCCCGCCATCAGCGGGGTCCGGCCTTGGGCGGTAGCGGTCATGAAAGGTCAGTCCTCCAGTGCGGCGAGGCCGGGAAGCGTCTTGCCCTCGAGGTATTCGAGGCTGGCGCCGCCACCGGTCGAGATATGTCCGAACGCGTTCTCGTCGAAGCCCAGGATGCGGACCGCGGCGGCGGAGTCGCCACCGCCGACCACGCTGAAGCCCGAGGAGTCGACGAGGGCCTGGGCGACGGCCCGGGTGCCCTCGGCGAAGTCGGGGTGCTCGAAGACGCCCATCGGGCCGTTCCAGAAGACGGTGGCCGCGTCGGCGAGCTTCGATGCGTAGAGCTTGTTGGTCTCCGGGCCGTTGTCCAGCCCCATCTGCCCGGCCGGCATGGCGTCGGCGGCGACGGTGGCGGGGTGGGCCGGGGCCTTCGTCTTGAGGTCCGGGAACGCCGGGGCGACCACGACGTCGACCGGAAGAACGAACTCCACGCCCTTCTCCTCGGCGCGCTGGAGGTACTCCCGCACGACCGGGATCTGGTCCTCCTGCAGCAGCGAGCTGCCGACCTCGTGGCCCTGGGCCTTGAGGAAGGTGTACGCCATGCCGCCGCCGATGAGGATGCGGTCGGCGCGCTCCAGGAGGTGGTCGATGACGCCGAGCTTGTCGGAGACCTTGGCGCCGCCGAGCACGACCGCGTAGGGACGCTGAACGTCGTCGGTGAGCTTCTTCAGGACGCCGACCTCGGTGGCGATCAGGTCGCCCGCGGCGTGCGGGAGCCGGGCCGGGAGGTCGAAGACCGAGGCGTGCTTGCGGTGGACGGCACCGAAGCCGTCGCCCACGTACAGATCGGCGAGCTCGGCCAGCTGGTCGGCGAAGGCGCCGCGCTCGGCGTCGTCCTTCGACGTCTCGCCGGCGTTGAAGCGGAGGTTCTCGATGACGGCGACCTGGCCGTCGGTGAGCGCGGCGACGGTGGCGCGGGCGGACTCGCCGACCGTGTCGGTCGCGAAGGCCACGTCCGTCCCCAGCAGTTCGCCGAGGCGGGCGGCCGCGGGCGCCAGCGAGAACGCCGGGTCCGGGGCGCCCTTGGGGCGGCCCAGGTGCGAGGCGACGACGACCCGGGCACCGGCCCCGGCCAGCTTCGCCACGGTCGGCTGGACGGCACGGATGCGGCCGTCGTCGGTGATGGTGGTGCCGCTCAGCGGCACGTTGAGGTCGGCGCGGACGAATACGCGCTTGCCGGTGACCCCTTCGGCGAGAAGTTCGTCGATCGTCTTCATCTGTCTGGACTCCTTGGAGGACGAGGGAGCATGCGACGGGGCCCGAACGGCGCTGCGTTGCGCTGTTCGAGCCCCGTGCTCACATCGAGGTGCCTGCCGATCCGAGGATCAGAGCTGGCCGCCGACGAAGACGGTCAGGTCGACGAGGCGGTTGGAGTAACCCCACTCGTTGTCGTACCAGCCGAGGATCTTCACCGTGTTGCCCTCCTGGACCATGGTCAGGGAGGAGTCGAAGGTGCAGGACGACGGGTCGCCGACGATGTCCGAGGACACGATCGGGTCCTCGGTGTACGTCAGGAAGCCCTTGAGGTCGCCGTCGTCGGACGCCTTCTTGAACGCGGCGTTGACCTCGTCCTTGGTGACCTCGCGCTGCAGGGTCACGACCAGGTCGGTGGCGGAGCCGGTCGGGACCGGGACGCGCATCGCGATGCCGTCGAGCTTGCCCTTGAGCTGCGGCAGGACCAGGGCGGTGGCCTTGGCGGCACCCGTCGTGGTCGGGATGATGTTCTCCGCGGCGGCGCGGGCGCGACGCAGGTCGGAGTGCGGGAAGTCCAGGATGCGCTGGTCGTTCGTGTACGCGTGGACCGTCGTCATCAGGCCCTTGACGATGCCGAAGTTCTCGTCGAGAACCTTGGCCATCGGCGCCACACAGTTGGTGGTGCAGGAGGCGTTGGAGATGACGTGGTGGTTGGCCGCGTCGTACTTGTCCTGGTTGACGCCCATCACGATGGTGATGTCCTCGTCCTTGGCCGGAGCCGAGATGAGGACCTTCTTGGCGCCGCCCGCGATGTGCTTGGCGGCGTCGGCCTTCTTGGTGAAGATGCCGGTCGACTCGATGACGATGTCGACGCCCAGCTCGCCCCACGGGATGTCCGCCGGGTTGCGCTCGGAGAGCACCTTGATGGTGTGGCCGTCGACGGTGATGGTGTCGGCGGTGTGGCTCACCTCTGCCTTGAGACGACCCAGAATGGTGTCGTACTTCAGCAGGTGGGCCGTGGTCGCAGTGTCACCCAGGTCGTTGACAGCCACGATCTCGATGTCCGCACCCTGCTCCAGCAGCGCGCGGAAGTAGTTACGACCGATGCGGCCAAAGCCGTTGATGCCTACGCGGATCGTCACGAACCGATCTCCTCGTTAGGTACGCCGGTTTTCGACGCCGGCGAGTTGTATGGGATGTCCCCGACCGCCTACGACCCTACCCCTCCGAAGCCCTCGGGGTGACATCGAGCAGGGCCGTAGGAACACCGAAGGCCCGTACTCCCCAGTAGGAGTACGGGCCTCCGGACGTCTTCCCCCGCCCGCTGCGGCGATTACGCAGCGTCAACGCCCGCGCGAACGCGGTGCGTTCCCCCCGCCGCTCGCCCGCGGGGGCGCGGATCAGCCGACCAGGCCGTCGGCCAGCTCTTCGCTGAGGGTGGATTCCGTGCCCGGGATCCCGAGGTCCTGGGCCCGCTTGTCGGCCATGGCGAGCAGCCGGCGGATACGGCCCGCGACGGCGTCCTTGGTCAGCGGCGGGTCGGCGAGGGCGCCCAGCTCCTCCAGGGAGGCCTGCTTGTGCTCCATGCGCAGCCGCCCGGCCGCCGCGAGGTGCTCCGGGACCTCCTCGCCGAGGATCTCCAGGGCGCGGCCCACCCGGGCGCCCGCGGCCACCGCGGCACGCGCGGACCGGCGCAGGTTCGCGTCGTCGAAGTTGGCGAGCCGGTTGGCGGTGGCGCGCACCTCGCGCCGCATCCGCCGCTCCTCCCAGGCGAGCACCGACTCATGGGCGCCGAGGCGGGTGAGCAGGGCGCCGATCGCGTCGCCGTCCCGGACGACGACCCGGTCCACGCCGCGTACCTCACGGGCCTTCGCCGCGATGGAGAGCCTGCGCGCGGCGCCGACCAGCGCGAGGGCGGCCTCCGGACCCGGGCAGGTCACCTCCAGGGAGGAGGAGCGGCCCGGCTCGGTGAGCGAGCCGTGGGCCAGGAAGGCCCCGCGCCAGGCGGCCTCGGCATCGCAGGTGGCCCCCGAGACCACCTGCGGGGGAAGCCCGCGGATGGGACGGCCGCGACCGTCCACCAAGCCCGTCTGGCGGGCCAGCTGGTCGCCGCCCGCCACTACCCGCACGACGTAGCGGGAGCCGCGCCGCAGGCCGCCGGGGGCCATCACGATCAGCTCCGAGCTGTGCCCGAAGATCTCGAGGATGTCCCGCTTCAGCCGGCGCGCCGCCATCGCGGTGTCCAGCTCCGCCTCGATCACAATCCGGCCGCTCACCAGGTGCAGCCCACCCGCGAACCGAAGAATCGCCGAGACTTCTGCCTTCCTGCAGCAGGTCCGGGTGACGGGAAGCCGAGAGATTTCGTCCTTCACCGCTGGCGTCATCGCCATGGGCCGATCCTTCCATGCATCCGAAAAATACGGTCGTACGCGGCGGCCAACAGCTCCGGATCATGAATCGGATCGCCGTCGGGTGAGGCCACGGGCGCCAGCTCGACCGCGGCTCCGAGCCGTTTTGCGGCGTCGGCGAGGGACTCGCGGTCGGGCACGGCGGCCTCGTCGGCCAGCACCACGTCCAGGGCGAGTTTAGGGGCGTGTCGTCCCAAAACCTCCAAATGACGCTGCGGAGAGAAGCCATCTGTTTCGCCGGGTTGCGGTGCGAGGTTCAGCGAGAGGACCTTCCGGGCCTTCGTTTCGATCAGCGCGTCCAGCAGATCGGGGACGAGCAGATGCGGGATGACCGAGGAGAACCAGGACCCGGGACCGAGCACCACCCAGTCCGCGTCCAGGACCGCGGCGACCGCCTCGGGGACGGCCGGCGGGTCGTGCGGAACCACGTGCACGGACTGGACCTCGCCCGGGGTGAGCGCCACGGTGGCCTGGCCGCGCACCGTGTCCACGTCCTCCGGCCGCTGGGGGTCGTGGCCCTTCACGAGGGCCTGGAGCTCCAGCGGCACGGCGGACATCGGCAGCACCCGGCCGTGCGCGCCGAGGAGCTTGCCGACCAGGTCCAGGGCCTGTACGGGGTCGCCGAGCTGCTCCCACAGGGCGACGATCAGCAGATTGCCGACCGCGTGCTCGTGCAGGTCGCCCTTGGACTGGAAGCGGTGCTGGATGACCTGGGCCCACGTCCGGCCCCACGCGTCGTCACCGCACAGAGCGGCCAGCGCCTTGCGGAGGTCGCCCGGCGGCAGGACGCCCAGCTCCTCGCGGAGCCGGCCGCTGGATCCGCCGTCGTCGGCGACGGTGACCACGGCGGTCAGGTCGCCGGTGATCCGCCGCAGCGCGGTGAGCGAGGCGGACAGGCCCATGCCGCCGCCGAGCGCGACGACCTTGGGCTGGGCGCCGCGTTTGCGGCCCGACAGCGGGGCGCCCCTGCGCAGTCTGCGCAGGCGCATGTTGCGACTGGTCACTCGCGCCCCATGTCCCGGTGCACGAGCACGGTCTCGATGCCCTCGGCGGCGAGCCGGGCGGCCAGCTTCTCCGACATGGCCACGGAGCGGTGCTTGCCGCCGGTACAGCCGACGGCGATCGTCACGTACCGCTTGCCCTCGCGTCGGTAACCCGCGGCGACGAGCTGGAGCAGCTCCGTGTACTGGTTGAGGAACTCCTTGGCGCCCGGCTGGTCGAAGACGTACGCGGACACCTCCTCGTTGAGCCCGGTGAAGGGGCGCAGCTCGGGGACCCAGTGCGGGTTGGGCAGGAAGCGGCAGTCCGCCACCAGGTCGGCGTCGACGGGGAGCCCGTACTTGAAGCCGAAGGACATCACGGTGGCCCGGAGCTCCGGCTCCTCGTCGCCCGCGAACTGGGCGTCCATCTTGGCGCGCAGTTCGTGCACGTTGAGGCTGGAGGTGTCGATCACCAGGTCGGCGTCGCCGCGCAGCTCGCGCAGCAGGTCGCGTTCGGCGGCGATCCCGTCGACGATGCGGCCGTCGCCCTGGAGGGGGTGCGGCCGGCGGACCGACTCGAAGCGGCGCACCAGGGCGTCGTCGGAGGACTCCAGGAAGACGATCCGCCGGGTGACGCCCTTGGACTCCAGGTCGGCGAGGGACTCCCGCAGGTTGTCGAAGAAGCGGCGGCCCCGGACGTCGACGACGACGGCGATCCGTGCCACGTTGCCCTGCGAGCGGGCGCCGAGCTCCACCATGGTGGGGATCAGCGCGGGCGGCAGGTTGTCGACGACGAACCAGCCGAGGTCCTCCAGACACTTGGCCGCCGTGCTGCGCCCGGCGCCCGACATTCCGGAGATGATGACCAGCTCCGGGATGGCCACCGTGCTGTCGCCCGTCTCGTTCGAGGTGCCCGTACTCACGTGTGCTGCTCCGTATGCTCGGTCTGTGCGGTCGTGCCGGTGTTCGTTCTCGTTCTCGGTCATGTCGTGCTGCCCCCGTCGTCCTCTTCAATGATCTCTCCGGTGGCCGTGTTCACGGCGGGCGCGGCCGGGGCGGCCGCGGCGAGGGCGACAGCCACTGATTCCGCCGTCCTGCGGCCTATCCCCGGAACCTCGCAGATCTCTTCGATTGTCGCCTGCCTCAGCTTCTTGACGGAGCCGAAATGCTTGATCAGGGCCTGCTTCCGGGTCTCTCCGAGGCCGGTGACCGCGTCCAGGGGGCTGGAGCGGATGCGCTTGGCCCGTTTCGCGCGCTGGTAGGTGATGGCGAAGCGGTGCGCCTCGTCGCGCACGCGCTGGAGGAGGTAGAGGCCCTCGCTGGAGCGGGGCAGGACCACCGGGTCGTCGTCATCGGGCAGCCAGACCTCTTCCAGACGCTTGGCCAGGCCGCAGACGGCGATGTCGTCGATGCCCAGCTCGTCCAGGGCCCGCTTGGCCGCGGCGACCTGGGGCTGCCCGCCGTCGACCACCAGGAGCTGCGGCGGGTAGGCGAACCGCTTGGGCCGCCCGTCGTCCTCCCGGGGCTCGGCGGGCTCCGTCACGAGAGTCTCCTCGGGCGCCGGCGCGGCTGGACCGAACTCGGCAGAGGCGCCGGAGACGACGGGTACGCCGGCCCCGGCGGGCGTGCCGAGCCCGGCGGTCTCCGGGACGGGCACCTCATCGGGCTCCTGCGCGGCGACGGCCCGCGGGTCGGCCGGGACGGCTCCTGTGGCGGCGGGGCCCTCCTCCCACTCCCCCGTCCGTTCCTTCTCCTGGAGGTAGCGGCGGAAGCGCCGGCTGATCACCTCGTGCATGGAGCGCACGTCGTCCTGGCCCTCGAAGCCCTTGATCTGGAAGCGGCGGTACTCCCCCTTGCGGGCCAGACCGTCCTCGAAGACCACCATCGACGCCACCACGTCGTCGCCCTGGAGGTGGGAGATGTCGAAGCACTCGATGCGCAGCGGGGCCGTGTCGAGGCCGAGTGCCTCGGCGATCTCCTCCAGGGCCCGGGAGCGGGTGGTCAGGTCGGAGGCGCGCTTGGTCTTGTGCAGTCCGAGGGCCTGCTGGGCGTTGCGCTGGACCGTGGCCATCAGGTCCTTCTTGTCTCCGCGCTGCGGGATGCGCAGGCTGACCTGGGAGCCCCGGCGGCCGGCCAGCCACTGGGAGACCGCCTCGGGGTCCTCGGGCAGGGCCGGGACGAGGACCTCCTTGGGGACGGAGTCGCCGCTCTCCTCGCCGTACAGCTGCTGGAGGGCGTGCTCGACGAGACCTGAGGTGTCGACGTTCTCCACCTTGTCGGTGACCCAGCCGCGCTGGCCGCGCACCCGGCCGCCGCGGACGTGGAAGATCTGGACCGCGGCCTCCAGCTCGTCCTCCGCGACCGCGATCAGGTCGGCGTCGGTGGCGTCGGCGAGGACGACCGCGCTCTTCTCCATGGCGCGCTTGAGCGCCCCCACGTCGTCCCGCAGGCGGGCCGCGCGCTCGTACTCCATGTCCTCGGCCGCCGCCATCATGTCCTTCTCCAGGCGGCGGATGTACGTGCCGGTGCGGCCGGCCATGAAGTCGCAGAATTCGTCCGCCAGTTCGCGGTGCTCCTCGGGGGTGACCCGGCCGACGCAGGGGGCCGAGCACTTGCCGATGTAGCCGAGGAGGCAGGGGCGGCCGGTCCTGGCGGCGTTCTTGAAGACGCCCGCGGAGCACGTACGCACCGGGAAGACCCGCAGCATCAGGTCGACCGTCTCGCGGATCGCCCAGGCGTGCCCGTACGGACCGAAGTAGCGCACGCCCTTCTTCTTGGCGCCGCGCATGACCTGGACGCGCGGGAACTCCTCGTTGAGCGTGACCGCGAGGTACGGGTAGCTCTTGTCGTCGCGGTACTTGACGTTGAACCGGGGGTCGAATTCCTTGATCCAGGAGTATTCGAGCTGGAGCGCCTCGACCTCCGTGGAGACGACGGTCCACTCCACGGACGCGGCAGTGGTCACCATCGAGCGCGTGCGCGGATGGAGGCCGGCCAGGTCCTGGAAGTAGTTGGCCAGGCGCTGGCGCAGGCTTTTCGCCTTCCCGACGTAGATCACCCGGCGGTGTTCGTCGCGGAATTTGTAGACCCCCGGGGAGTCGGGGATCTGTCCCGGCTTGGGGCGGTAGCTTGAGGGGTCTGCCATGTCTCCCACCCTACTTGCGGGCAGTGACAGCACGGTGTCGCGCGCGGGGCCCCCGTACTCCGGGGCATGGGGGGCGCGTCCTTGGGCACGGGGCCGTCAGGCGCGCGGCGCTCCTGGTCAGCCTTGTCCGCCGGCCCTGTGGCGGTCGCGCGGGGCCGTGGCGCCGCGGAGGGCGAGCACGGCGAGGACGTCCGTGGTCGCGCCGCCAAAGGTCTCGGTCAGCGCGGTGTCCGCGGCAGCGGCCGACGCGAGGGCCGGTCCGGACGCGGGGACGGACGCCGACCGTCATCCGGGACTGATCCCCTCCGCAGAACCCGGCGCCGCCCGCGCGGGTGACCGGATGCGGGGAGCGCATGACGCAGAGGAAGCGGGGAGCGGCGGTCCCGACCGAAGCGGTGAAAGCGAGGGGGAGGCTGCCGTCAACGCCGGCGGACCCTCGCGTCGCGGGGGCCGTTACACGAACGGACCGGCGTGGCGACAAGGCGTCATCCGGCGCACGGCCGCCCCTTCGCGTCCGGCTCCTGCGACCTGCGTGCAACCAGGTCCCGGCGTGCGCGGCATCGTCCGGACGTTCGGCTGGTCCCCCTTGGTGTGACCCAGCATCAGTTGCCGGTACGCGCACGGCTGTTGAGCGCGTGTGAGGAGTCCTGATGCGTACGGCCCCATGGCAGCCGCGCCGCCTCCGACCGGACCGGGCGCACCGGCCACACAGCACACGGGGTCGACCGCGATCGACGGCCTCGGCGAGAAAGGCTGGTGACCGTCACCGACGAACTGCCCGCACAGCTGATTCCGTCCCCGCCGGACCTAGCGGGGAAAGTGCTGCAGGCCGGCGCGGATGAACGAGCTGGGGACAGCCGGGGGCGCCCTGGACCGGCTCGCCGGGGAGTACGGCGGAGCACCCCGCACCGAGGGCACGGAGGGGGTCGCCGAGGTTACTTCCGACGCGGAGGTGGCCCGGTGGAGCAGGGGGTGCGTGATGCGCTCCCGGCCCGGTGGGTACTGACCACGGCGGGCGCGCGGCGGAGCCCGGATGTCCGGCCGGGACAGGCGTCGGCCGACTACTCAGGCGTCGGGGCCCGCGATCAGCTTTCCGCCTTCGACCTTGACCGGGACCGAGGGCAGCGGCACCGTCGCGGGGCCGTGCACGGCCTTGCCGGTCGTGGTGTCGAAGAGGCTGCCGTGGCAGGGGCAGTGCCCCTCGTTCTTCTCGACCTTGTCCAGCAGGCACCCCGCGTGGGTGCACTGGGCGCTGAAGGCCTTGTACTGCCCCTTGGCCGGGCAGCTGACGATGACGCGCTGCTCGCGGTAGAGCTTGGACTCACCCACCGGGATCTCGTCGGGGGTGCCGAGCTCGACGGGCGCGGTGGGGGTCGGCGTCTCGGCGTGCCCGAGCTTGGACTCGGTCGAGCAGGCGGCCACTCCCAGCCCGGCGACGCCCGCGAGAGCGGCGCCCTTCAGCACGGTGCGGCGGGGGGTGGGCTGGCCGGACATGCGGTCTCCACGGGTCGATGGGGTAGAGGGCGCCAGGGCTGCCCGGGGCACCTGAGGCGGCAGGTGTGGCAGGGACAGCGGTGACGTAACCGACGATACCGGCGGAGACCGACGCCCTTGCGCCCGGGCCGGTCGACCGCGGTCATGCCTGGTCAGGACCGGTTCATAACGCGACGGACGCGACTGACGCGACGGACGCGACGAAGTGGCGGCCCCTCGGGAGGGGCCGCCACCTCACCACCGCGTGATCCTGGTGTCAGGCCTTGCGCGCGGGGGCCGCCTTCTTGGCCGCGGGCTTCTTCGCCGCTGCCGTCCCGGCGGCCTTCGCCGTCGTGCTCCGGGGGGTCCTGGCCGTGGCGGTCTTCGCCGTCGCCGTCTTCCGCACGGGGGTGGACTTCGCGGCGACCGCCTTCTTCGCGGCCGTCTTCCGCACCGGCTTGCGCGCCGCGGGCACGGCCGCCTCGCTCACCCGGTCCGCGTCCAGGATGCCCTGGAGGAACTTCCCGGTGTGACTGGCGGGCACGCCGGCCACGTACTCCGGGGTGCCTTCGGCGATGACCAGGCCGCCGCCCTTGCCCCCCTCGGGCCCCATGTCGATGACCCAGTCGGCGGTCTTGATGACGTCGAGGTTGTGCTCGATGACGATCACCGAGTTGCCCTTGTCGACCAGGCCGGAGAGCACCTTGATCAGCTTCGAGATGTCCTCGAAGTGCAGACCGGTGGTCGGCTCGTCCAGGACGTAGACCGTGCGTCCGGTGGAGCGCTTCTGGAGCTCGCTGGCCAGCTTCACCCGCTGTGCTTCACCACCGGACAGTGTCGGCGCGGACTGGCCGAGCCTGACGTATCCCAGACCGACCTCGTTGAGCGTCCGCAGGTGGCGCGCGATGGTCGGGACGGCCTCGAAGAACTCCAGGCCCTCCTCGATCGGCATGTCCAGCACCTCGGCGATGGACTTGCCCTTGTAGTGGACCTCCAGCGTCTCCCGGTTGTAGCGCGCTCCGTGGCACACCTCGCACGGGACGTACACGTCCGGCAGGAAGTTCATCTCGATCTTGATCGTGCCGTCGCCGGCGCAGTTCTCGCAGCGGCCGCCCTTGACGTTGAAGGAGAACCGGCCCGGCAGATAGCCGCGGACCTTGGCCTCCATCGTCTCCGCGAACAGCCTGCGGACGTGGTCGAAGACGCCCGTGTACGTCGCCGGGTTGGACCGGGGGGTCCGGCCGATCGGCGACTGGTCGACGTGCACCACCTTGTCGACGAGGTCGTCGCCGTCGACCCGGGTGTGCCGGCCGGGCACCGACTTGGCGCCGTTCAGCTCGCGGGCCAGGTGGGTGTAGAGGATGTCGTTGACCAGGGTCGACTTCCCGGAGCCTGAGACGCCGGTCACGGCGGTCAGCACGCCGAGCGGGAAGGAGACGTCGATGTCCTGGAGGTTGTTCTCCCGGGCGCCGTGGACCGTGAGCAGCCGCGACGGGTCCACGGGACGCCGGACCTCGGGCATCGCGATCGCCCTCTTGCCGGTCAGATACTGACCGGTGATGGACTTGTCGTTGGCCAGCAGTTCCTTGAGCGATCCGGAGTGGACCACCTTGCCGCCGTGCTCGCCGGCGCCGGGGCCGATGTCGACGACCCAGTCGGCGACCTTGATGGTGTCCTCGTCGTGCTCGACGACGATGAGCGTGTTGCCCATGTCACGGAGCCGGACCAGGGTCTCGATCAGCCGGTGGTTGTCGCGCTGGTGCAGCCCGATGGAGGGTTCGTCCAGCACGTACAGCACGCCGACGAGGCCGGAGCCGATCTGGGTGGCGAGCCGGATGCGCTGCGCCTCGCCGCCGGACAGGGTTCCCGCCGCGCGGTTCAGCGAGAGGTAGTCCAGGCCGACGTCGACCAGGAACCTCAGACGCTCGTTGACCTCCTTGAGCACGCGCTCGGCGATCTTCTTGTCGCGGGCGTTCAGCTTCAGCCGGCCGAGGAACTCGGCGCACTCGCTGATCGACATCGCGGCGACCTGGGCGATGGACTTCTCCATCACCGTGACCGCGAGGACGATCGGCTTCAGCCGGGTGCCCTCACAGGTAGGACAGGGCACCTCGCGCATGTAGCCCTCGAAGCGCTCCCTGCTGGAGTCGCTCTCGGCGTCCGAGTGGCGCCGCTTGACGAACTGGACCGCGCCCTCGAAGGAGGGGGTGGTGTAGGCGCGCTCGCGCCCGTACCGGTTGCGGTAGCGGACCTCGGTCTGGATCTTGTGACCGAAGAGCAGGGCCTTCTTGGCGCGCTGCGGCAGCCCGGCCCAGGGAATGTCCGTACGGAAGCCGAGGGCTTCGGCCAGGGCGTTGATCTGGCGGCCGAAGTACTCCTTGGTGTGCCCGTGCGACCAGGGGTGGATCGCGCCTTCGTCGAGGGACTTCTCCTCGTCCGGGACGATCAGCTCCGGGTCGACCTCCATCCGCGTACCGATGCCCGTGCAGTCGGGGCAGGCGCCGAAGGGGGAGTTGAACGAGAAGGAGCGCGGCTCCAGCTCCTCGAAGGACAGGTCGTCGTACGGGCAGTAGAGGTGCTCGGAGAACATCCGCTCACGCTCGGGGTCGTCCTCGGGCAGGTCGACGAAGTCGAGCACGACCATGCCGCCGGAGAGGCCCAGCGCCGTTTCGACGGAGTCCGTCAGCCGGCGCTTGGCGCTGTCCTTCACCGTGAGGCGGTCGATGACCACCTCGATGGTGTGCTTCTCCTGCTTCTTGAGCGTGGGCGGCTCGGAGAGCTGAATGGTGCGGCCGTCGACCCTGGCCCTGCTGTAGCCCTTGGTCTGGAGGTCGGAGAAGAGGTCGACGAACTCGCCCTTGCGCTCGCGCACCAGCGGCGAGAGCACCTGGAAACGGCTGCCCTCGGGCAGGCCGAGGACCTTGTCCACGATGGCCTGCGGTGACTGGCGCGAGATGGGGCGGCGGCACTCCGGGCAGTGCGGCTTGCCGATCCTGGCGAAGAGCAGCCGGAGGTAGTCGTAGACCTCGGTGATGGTGCCGACCGTCGAGCGCGGGTTGCGCGAGGTCGACTTCTGGTCGATGGAGACGGCGGGCGACAGGCCCTCGATGAAGTCGACGTCCGGCTTGTCCATCTGGCCGAGGAACTGCCGGGCGTACGAGGAGAGGGACTCCACGTAGCGCCGCTGGCCCTCGGCGAAGATCGTGTCGAACGCGAGCGACGACTTGCCCGACCCGGAGAGCCCGGTGAAGACGATGAGGGAGTCGCGAGGGAGGTCGAGCGAGACGTTCTTGAGGTTGTGCTCGCGAGCGCCACGGACGATGAGACGGTCGGCCACGCCGGTCCGCACCTTTCTAGAGAGAAGCGGGGGAACTGAGCCCCTGCCCCAGGGTATGGGGGGTGCCACAGCGGTGTACGGAGGTTTCAACTCCGAGCGTATAGCACGCGCATTCGATTTACGGACGGCTGATAACTCCTTCACCCGAATGAGTGGCGGGACTAGGCTCGGCCCCATGACTGATCATGTGCACGACCTGGCCGCACTGCGTGAAGCGACCGATCGACTGCTCAGCGCCACGGAGAAACTGGACGACGCGGCACTGGCCGAACCGTCACGGCTGCCGGGCTGGAGCCGCGGTCATGTCGTCGCGCACCTCTCTCGTAACGCCGACGCGCTCGTAAATGTTCTCCAGGGCCGGCCGATGTACGCAGACAGCGAAACCCGCGACCGCGACATCGCGCGTGACGCCCCCCGGCCGCAGGCCGAGCAGCTCGCCGACCTGGTGGCGAGCGCGGCACGTTTCGTGGACGCCGCCTCGGCCCCGGCCGACTGGTCGCGCACCGTCGCGCTGCGTAACGGCGTGACGGACTCGGCCTCCCGGATCCCCTTCCGCCGGCGCATCGAGGTCGAGCTGCACCACGTCGACCTGGGGGTCGGCTACGAGCTGGAGGACCTGCCGGACGAGTTCACCGCACGGCAGATCGACTACCTGGCCGAGAGGTTCGCCGGGCACCCCGCGGTCGCCCCGACGGGCCTGGCCGACGGGACGGGCAGGTCGTGGACGACCGGCGGCGGTGCGCAGGGCGAACCCGTCGCCGTACGCGGCACGGCGGCCGAGCTGCTCGGCTGGCTCAGTGGGCGGCGCGACGGGTCCGCCCTGACCGTCGAGGGCGCAGCTCTTCCGGCGCTGCCCCCGCTATAGGCTGAGAGGCATGACGTACAGCGGAGCGGTCAAGGTCGGCGGGCGTGCGGCCGTACACGAGCTGACGGATCTGATGATCTCCAAGGTCGCCGTGGGCCCGATGAACAACAACGCCTATCTGCTGCGCTGCCGCGCCACCGGCGAGCAACTGCTGATCGACGCGGCCGACGAGGCCGGGACGCTGCTGCGGCTCATCGGTGACGACTCGATCGCCTCGGTCGTCACCACCCACCGGCACGGCGACCACTGGCAGGCGCTGGCCGAGGTGGTCGCGGCCACCGGTGCGCGCACGTACGCCGGGCGGTTCGACGCCGAGGGGATCCCGGTGCCGACGGACGTGCTCGTCGAGGACGGCGACGCGATCCGGGTCGGGCAGGTCACACTGACCGCCCTCCACCTGACCGGCCACACCCCGGGCTCGATCGTGCTCCTCTACGACGACCCGCACGGCGCTCCGCACCTGTTCACCGGGGACTGCCTCTTCCCGGGCGGCGTCGGCAGCACCTTCGGGGACTCCGAGGCCTTCGCGAGCCTGCTGCACGACGTCGAGACCAAGCTGTTCGACCCGCTGCCCGACGAGACGTGGGTCTACGCGGGCCACGGGCACGACACGACCCTGGGCGACGAGCGAGGGCAGCTGCCCGAGTGGCGCGCGCGCGGCTGGTGACGACGGGGGTAGGGGCCCGTGGCCCGTACCCCCGCCGCTCCCCGCTCAGGCGTCTATGCCGGCGCCCTTGTCCGCGCGCTCCCCGGCCTTCGCCGCCTCGGCCGCATCGGCCTCGGCCTGCTTCTTGTTGGCGATCAGGCTGGTGATCGTGGTGATCACCAGGACCCCGCAGATGACGCCGAGCGAGACCGGGATGGAGATCTCGGGGACGTGCACCCCGGACTCGTGCAGCGCGTGCAGCACCAGCTTGACGCCGATGAAGCCGAGGATGACCGAGAGCCCGTAGCTGAGGTGGACCAGCTTCTTGAGCAGGCCGCCGATCAGGAAGTACAGCTGCCGCAGCCCCATCAGCGCGAAGGCGTTCGCGGTGAACACGATGTACGGGTCCTGGGTCAGGCCGAAGATCGCGGGGATGGAGTCCAGCGCGAACAGCACATCGGTGGTGCCG
Source organism: Streptomyces sp. NPDC005803 (assembly GCF_040630435.1). NCBI lineage: Bacteria > Bacillati > Actinomycetota > Actinomycetes > Kitasatosporales > Streptomycetaceae > Streptomyces > Streptomyces sp. NPDC005803. The sequence continues at coordinate 98,688 of NZ_JBEXXO010000004.1, forward strand.
ATGGCGAGCATGACGACCATCAGGGGGGTCATGACGCGCTTGCCGTTGTTGCGGATGAAGAGCTTGGTGCCGTGGTACCGGTCGGCGACGCCGAAACGGCGCTCGATGTTCTTGAGCAGGCGGTTCTCCTCGAACTCCTCCTCTTCCTCGTCGGCCCGCGCCTCCTGGACGAGCTTCCAGGCGGTGTAGATCAGGAACGCGCCGAAGATGTAGAAGACCCACGAGAAGTTGGCGATGACCGCGGCGCCCGCGGCGATGAAGATCGCTCGCAGCACCAGTGCGATGAGCACGCCGATGAGCAGCACCCGCTGCTGGAGGTGGGAGGGCACCGAGAACTTCGCCATGATCAGGACGAAGACGAAGAGGTTGTCGACACTCAGCGACTTCTCGGTGATGAAGCCGGCGAAGAACTCGCCCGAGGCCTGGCTCTCGCCGAACACGAGCAGGCCCAGCCCGAAGAGGGCGGCCAGGGCGATCCAGATGATCGTCCAGATTCCGGCTTCCTTGGTCGAAACGTCATGGGGCTTGCGCCCGATGAAGAAGTCGACGGCGATGAGGGCGCTCAGACCAAGAATGGTCAGCGCCCAGAGGGTCCATGAAACGTCCACTGCGCCTCCGGCAGTTCGCTACGGCTACTGATCAGCGTCGTCGCTGCCGGAGGTCTCTTCCACCCGGGCGCACGGGATTGCGCGCTGGGCCGGCGCCCCGGGACCGGTCACGGTCCGTACTGACGGGAACGCCGCGTTCGGGAGTACTCCCCTCCGCTCGAAGAACAGTACAGGGATTACCAAGGAAAGGTAAAGGGGAGGGTAAAGGATCTTCAAAGCGCCAGGTCGGAGCTGGTGACGGAGGGGGCGGGTCAGCGGTGTCCGGTACGGCGCGCGGCCGCCACCCGGGCCAGTACCTGTTCCAGCACGCGGCTGCCGGGTGGGATCGCGAGCGGCTCGTACGTCCAGGCGTGACCGACCCACGGATCCGCCAGGTGGTCGTCGGCGACCGGGGTGACCCGGAGCAGCGACCGCCACAGCGGGTCGAGCACCGGACCGTACGCGGAGGCGTCCTCCCGGTCGGCGACCATCATGAGGTGCACGCCGACGGCCGGGCCCTCGTCGGCGAGGTAGCGCAGCTGGGTGACGGCGCGGTCGTCGAAGCCGTGCGGGAAGTCGTTGACGATCAGCAGCTGCTCGGCCGGGTCCAGGTCGGGCGGCAGCGCATCGGCGGCCCCGGCCCTGATCGCCATCTGCACCAGGTCGACGCGCCGCGTGAGGTGGGCGAGGACCGAGGACACTCCGCCCGGACCGGACGCGGGCGGGCTCGCGAGCACCCCGGAGCCGGCCAGGGGTGCCAGCGCCGCGGCGCCGGAGCCCGCCGGGTCGATGACGTGGACGGAGAACTCGTTCGGCGGGTAGACGGCAAGCAACCGCGCCGCGTGCAGGACGGCGCTCTCCATGGCCAGCCGGCGCAGCTGGTCCGCACCCGTCAGGGCGGCGGCCTCGGACGCCGTGCGCCCGCTGTCGATCCACATGCCGCGCTCCAGCGGCAGCCGGACGAGCAGCGGGATGCTCATCCCCGCGCTCTCCGGCAGATGGAGGTCACCGATCCGCAGGGCCATGGGGATCTCCATGGGGACGCGGTAGGCGTGCCAGACGGGGTTGTCCCAGCCCGCGTACGCGGCGGGGAGCGCGGGTTCCACCACGGCGGCCTCGGCGGCGAGCTGGGCGAGATCGCGGTCCAGTGCCTCGCGGGCCCGGCCGGTCAGTTCGTCGCGCTTGGCACGGGCCTGTTCACGGGCCCGGTCGCCCGCGCCGCCGATCCGGCTGCGCGGATCGGACAGGGTCCGCTCCAGCTCCTGGTCCATCCGGGACTCGGCGAAGTCGACGGCGCTGCGGTACGCGGCGGTGGCCCGGGCCAGGTCCTCGAACATGCCCCAGACCTGGTTGTAGAGGCGCTCGTCCATGGACCAGCCGGTCGCGTCCCCGGCCACGGGGGCCGCGGGGCGGCCGGGCTGGGCGGGGGGCGCCGCGGGCGGAGGCGGCGGGGGTGCGGTCGCCTCGCGGCGAGGGTGCGCGTAGTTGACGGGGCCTCCCGCGGCGGGCGATGCGGGGGCGATCGGGGTGGTGGGGACAGAGGACGAGGAGGGCTCGTCCAGAGGGCCCGCGGGCTGTGGGGCGGCCTGGGGCCGGGCGCCGCCCGGCGGCGACGCGGGGCCGCCGGCGTGCCTGACCCGGTCCCCCTCCGGGGTGCGGGGCGGGGGCGGGGCCACCGAGCGGGCCAGTCCGCGGGCGACGGCTTCCTGGATCGACCTCGCCAGTTCGGCCGCTCCGGTGACCCCCTGGTCGGCGAGCATCGCGGCGAGGCCGCCGGCGTAGCCCTGGCCGACCGCACGGACCTTCCAGGCCCCCTGCCTGCGGTAGAGCTCCAGGGCGGCGACCGCGGACTCGGTGTCCAGGCCGGTCAGGGTGAAGGTGGCGATCTCCGTGCCGTCGAGCCCGGTGACCGCGACGAACGGCGAGGCGACGGCCCCGAAACGGGCCGGGCCGCCCGCCTCCAGCGGCAGCGCCAGCAGCACCGTGACCCGGTGCACCGCGTCGGGCAGGGCTCCGAGGTCGACGGCGAGCCGGTGCTCGGCCGCGGCCTGCTTGGACACCTCGAGCCCCGGCAGCTGCGGCGATCCGGGGTGGGCTATCCACTCGGCCCCGTGCACCGTGCCGCGCTCGTCCCCGAGCGTGGCACCGGCCACGACGGGTACGCCGGCCGAAACCCGGATCTCCAGACGGGTCTGGGGCAAGGTGTGGTTCTGCCCCCGGACCAGCTCGGCCGTCATTGCCCTGTCCCCTCGACGAGTTGCTGCTGCGCGATGCGGTGACGTACGTGGTGCGGTGTCGTGCGGGCGCACATGGTGCGGTGCGGCCGTACGCGGGGCTGCCGTGCCCTCGTGCGCCGTGCGGTGGCACGGCGTGCTGCGGTGGCGCCGTGCCGTACGGGACCGCGGGGTGCCGGGAGGCGCCGGTGACCCCGTCGCCGCCATGCGGTGCAGCTCCCGGCGGCCGATGCCGCCGGGAGCTGCGCGTGACGCTGCGGACCCGTGGGCCCGGCACTGCCTACAGGTGCGGCAGGATCGCCGGCATGAGGTCCTGGAAGGTGCGGCCGTTGGCCGGAGTACCGATGGCGGTCATCTGCCACCCGTTCCCCGAGCGGTGCACCTTCGCCATGATCTGAGCGGTGTACTGCCCGCCGCCGTCCAGCGTGTAGCGGGCGAGCTCCTGGCCGTTGGTCTCGTCCACGATGCGGCAGAAGGCGTTCTGCACCTCCTGGAACGTCTGGCCGGTGAAGGAGTTCACCGTGAAGACGATCTGGTCGATGTGGACGGGCACCCGCTGGAGGTCCACCAGGATCGCCTCGTCGTCGCCGCCCGAACCGGCGCCACCGACCAGGTTGTCCCCCGTGTGCTTGACCGAGCCGTCGTCGCTGACGAGGTGCCGGAAGAACACCACGTCGACCGGCTGCTTGTCGGCGAACAGCACCGCCGAGGCGTCCAGGTCGATCTCCCGGGTGCGTGAGCCGAACAGACCGCGGCGCGGAGCCGCCTGCCACCCGAGCCCCATCCGTACCGCGGTCAGGGTCCCCCCGTCGCTCTTCTGCAGGCTGATGGCCTGACCCTTGGTCATATTGACCGTCACGCGCTGTCCCCTCTCCGCTGTCCCCGCAACCGTCCTTGCGCGGTTTTCCAGCACCCTACGCAGTCCCACCACGGGCACAGCCGCTGCGGGCCGTTTTGTGTCGGTCTTGCAACACACCAGGTGCGGCGGGGGTCAGGCCAGACCCGCCTCCCGCATCTGGCGCAACTCCTTCTTCAACTCCCCCACCTCGTCCCGGAGTCGGGCGGCCACCTCGAACTGCAGGTCCGCGGCGGCAGCGCGCATCCGGTCGGTCATCTCCTCGATGATCCCGGCGAGCTCGGTGGCCGGGCGGTCCGTCACCGCCGCCTTGTCCCCGCCGGCCTTCCCCTTCGCGGCACCGGCCTTGATGCCCAGCGTGGGTACGGGAGCCTTGGCGCCCTTCGTCTGGCGGTAGCCGGTACCGAGCAGCTGCTCGGTGTCGACCTCCTCCCGGGCGATCGTGGCGACGATGTCGTTGATCTTCTTGCGCAGCGGCTGCGGGTCGAGCCCGCGCTCGGTGTTGTAGGCGATCTGCTTCTCGCGGCGGCGGTTGGTCTCGTCGATCGCCTGCGCCATCGCCGGCGTGACCTTGTCGGCGTACATATGGACCTGCCCCGACACGTTACGAGCCGCGCGCCCGATGGTCTGGATCAGCGAGGTGCCCGAGCGCAGGAAGCCCTGCTTGTCGGCGTCGAGGATGGCCACGAGCGACACCTCGGGCAGGTCGAGGCCCTCGCGCAGGAGGTTGATCCCGACCAGCACGTCGTACTCGCCGGAGCGCAGCTCGCGCAGCAGCTCGATACGGCGCAGGGTGTCGACGTCGCTGTGCAGGTAGCGGACCTGGATGCCCAGCTCCAGGAAGTAGTCGGTGAGGTCCTCCGACATCTTCTTGGTGAGAGTGGTGACCAGGACCCGCTCGTCCTTCTCGGTGCGCTTGCGGATCTCGTGCACCAGGTCGTCGATCTGGCCCTCGGTGGGCTTGACGACGATCTCCGGGTCGACGAGGCCGGTGGGCCGGATGATCTGCTCCACGAAGCCGTCGCCCCGGGAGAGCTCGTACTTGCCGGGGGTGGCGGAGAGGTAGACCGTCTGGTTGATCCGTTTGAGGAACTCCTCCCACTTCAGCGGGCGGTTGTCCAGGGCGGAGGGGAGCCTGAAGCCGTGGTCGACGAGGGTCCGCTTCCGGGAGGCGTCGCCCTCGTACATCGCGCCGATCTGCGGCACGGTGACGTGCGACTCGTCCAGGACCAGGAGGAAGTCCTCGGGGAAGTAGTCGAGGAGGGTGTGCGGGGCGGTGCCGGGGTCGCGGTCGTCGAAGTGCATCGAGTAGTTCTCCACGCCGGAGCAGGTGCCGATCTGGCGGAGCATCTCGATGTCGTACGTCGTGCGCATGCGCAGCCGCTGGGCCTCCAGCATCTTGCCCTGCTTCTCCAGCTCGGCGAGGCGCTGCTCCAGCTCCGTCTCGATGCGGCCGACCGCCTTCTCCATGCGCTCGGGGCCGGCGACGTAGTGGCTGGCGGGAAAGACGTGGAGCGAGCTGTCCTCGCTGATGATCTCGCCGGTGAGCGGGTGGAGCGTGGAGAGGGCCTCGATCTCGTCACCGAACATCTCGATGCGGACGGCGAGCTCCTCGTAGACCGGGAAGATCTCGATGGTGTCGCCGCGCACCCGGAAGGTGCCGCGGGTGAACGCCAGGTCGTTGCGGGTGTACTGCATCTCGACGAAGCGGCGCAGCAGCTGGTCGCGGTCGATCTCGTCGCCCACCTTGAGCTGGACCATCCGGTCCACGTACTCCTGCGGGGTGCCGAGGCCGTAGATGCAGGACACGGAGGCGACCACGACGACGTCCCGCCGGGTGAGCAGCGAATTCGTGGCGGAGTGGCGGAGCCGCTCGACCTCCTCGTTGATCGAGGAGTCCTTCTCGATGTAGGTGTCCGACTGCGGGACGTACGCCTCGGGCTGGTAGTAGTCGTAGTACGAGACGAAGTACTCGACGGCGTTGTTCGGCAGGAGCTCGCGGAACTCGTTGGCCAGCTGGGCGGCGAGGGTCTTGTTCGGCGCCATCACCAGGGTGGGGCGCTGCAGCTTCTCGATCATCCAGGCGGTGGTCGCCGATTTACCGGTGCCGGTCGCGCCGAGGAGCACGACATCCTTCTCACCTGCCAGGACGCGCCGCTCCAGCTCGGCGATGGCCGCCGGCTGGTCGCCGCTGGGCTGGTAGGGACTGACGACCTCGAAAGGCGCCACCGAACGTTCGATCTTCGAAACGGGCCGCATGCAACCACCGTACGACCCCCCACTGACAACCGGGCGGGGTCAGCGCCCGCGGCGGCCCCCGGTCACCAGTCCTGGGGCTCCGCGAAGTCCTGGCGCCGCGAGTGGTACGACGCCGGGTCGGCGTGCGTACCGAACCGGGGCACCTGACGCTGGGCGGGAATACCGGGCATCCGTGCTCCGCGGACGGCCGCGGGGTCGTTCCGGTCCGGGGTGCCCATGACCACCAGCGGGTCGAACATCACGACGACGGCGGCCAGCAGCAGGAAGCAGGCCGGGCCGATCAGCATGGGCAGGAGCAGGGCGGTCGCGCTGTCGCCGGAGCCGGAGGAGGCTCCGGAGAGGGCCGTGGGGTGGAGGTGGACCCTGAGTGCGGCCATTCCGGTGTAGTGCATGCCGCTCACGGCGACACCCATGACGACGCTGGCGCCGAGGCTGGGCAGGAAGCCGTGGATGGAGACCGCGGCCCAGAGGGCCGCGGTCGAGGCCACCACGGCGATGACCACGGAGAGCGACACGGTGATCGTGTCGTACTCGAACTGCCCATCAAGCCGCATACCAACCATGCCGAGGTAATGCATGGAGGCCACGCCGAGCCCGGTGATCGTTCCTCCCGTCACCAGCGCCATGGGGGTGGCGCCGCGGTACCCGACCAGGAAGATCCCGATACCGACCATGACGATCGCGAGGGCGAGGCTGGCGAAGGTGACCGGTTTGTCGTAGCCGATCGGCACCTCTTCGACGGTGAACCCCACCATCGCGATGAAGTGCATCGTCCAGATGCCCGAGCCTATGGAGGTCGCGCCCAGAGCCAGCCAGCCGGCCTTGAAGGAGCGCTCGGTGCGCAGCGACCGGGTGGTGCAGCGCAGGCCCAGGGCCGCGCCGAGACAGGCCATGAGAAACGCGGCCACGGGAGTGACCGCTCCGTAGCCGAAACCGTCGATGGTGCCCTGCATGCTCGTACGCCCTTCGCAGAAGCCCGGGTGCGGATGACCCTAAGGCGCACGGCCCGGCAGACCAACTGAAGAGCCGCATTTTATCGACCGGGGCAGTGGCCCGTGACCCGGTCCCGGGTGCGTTCACATGATGGCCACCCTTCACCTGTCCCCCGTTCGGGGACGGCTGGGACCCTCGGGCCGTCCGCAACTCCGACGCAAGGAGTCCACGTGCACGCAGGCACCGCTACCGCCTCCGTCGCTGCCGCCGCCCTGCTGGGCGCCGGCACGCTGCTGCTGTCAGGTACGACCGCCGACGCACCGGGCAGGGACGCCGGGGCGGCCGACCGCCCCGTGGCGGCGGCCGGCGTCCGGACGGTGAGCGACGGGTCCGGGCCCCGGACGGACGACCCGCTCGTCATCGCCCACCGGGGAGCGTCGGCGTACGCGCCGGAGAACACCCTGGCGGCCGTGGACAAGGCCGACGACCTGGGCTTCGACTGGGTGGAGAACGACGTCCAGCTGTCCCGGGACGGCGTACCGGTCGTCGTCCACGACACCAGCCTGAAGCGGACCACGGACGCCGAGGAGATCTTCCCGGACCGTGCGCCGTGGGCGGTCAAGGACTTCACGGCAGCCGAGATCGCCAGGCTGGACGCGGGCAGCTGGTTCGCTCCCGCGCATGCCGGGGCACGGGTGCCCACCCTCCGGCAGTACCTGGTCCGGATCGGGCGCAACCACCAGAACCTGCTCCTGGAGATCAAGAGTCCCGAGATCTATCCCGGGATCGAGCAGGCGACCCTGCGGGTCCTGCGTCAGGAAGGGTGGCTCGACCGCGAGCACGTGCGCAGCCGTCTGGTGATCCAGAGCTTCGGCGCCGGCAGCGTGCGCACGGTGCACGAGCAGCACCCGGACGTCATCACCGGCTTCCTCGGCACCCCGGCCGTCGCCGCTCTGCCCTCGTACGCGGAGTTCACCGACCAGATCAACCCGGCGTACGCCTCGGTCACGAGCGCGTACGTAGCGGCGGTACACGCGCTGAAGGGCCCCCACGACAAGCGGCTCCAGGTCAGCGCCTGGACGGTCGACGACGCGGAGCACGCGGTGCGGATGGCCGGCTACGGCGTGGACGGCATCATCACCAACGCTCCCGACGTGGTGCGTGAGGCCACCGACTGACCGCTGCGCGCCGGCGGCGGCCGCTCAGGCCTGCTGCCCCGGGCTGCTCAGCGTCGCCGGGAAGCGCGGTGACGGCCGCCCGCCACCGTCCGTTGTCAGTGGGCGGTCGTACGGTGGTGGTCATGAACAGCAACGGGGTGGTCGAGTGGGCCGTCGTCGACAGCGACATCGGACCGCTCATGCTGGCCGCGACGGATACGGGCCTGGTCACCGTGGTCTTCCACGCCCGGCCGGCTGTACGGGACCGGGCTCTGGAGCGGCTGGCCGCCCGGTTCGGCGCGGAGCCCGTGGAGGCGCCCGGTTCCGCACGCCTCGCCGAGCCGATACGCCAGCTCGCGGAGTACTTCGCGGGCACGCTGCGGGAGTTCTCTCTCGACCTGGACTGGTCGCTGACGAGCGGCTTCAACCGTCAGGTGCTCCGCGAGCTGGCGGCGGGCGTGCCGTACGGCGCGGTGGCCGGGTACGGGGACCTCGCCGAGCGGGTGGGGCAGCCCGGGGCGGCCCAGGCGGTCGGCGCGGCCATGGGGTCGAACCCGCTGCCCGTCGTGGTGCCCTGCCACCGGGTGGTGGAGAGCGACGGCGGGCTCGGCGGGTTCGGCGGCGGGCTGGAGACCAAGCGGCAGCTGCTGGCTCTGGAGGGAGTACTGCCTCAGCCGTTGTTCTGACGGCGGACGACGGTTTCAGCCGTCGGTCCGACGGCGGACAGCAGCCTCAGCCATTGTCCGGACGACGGACGGCAGCCTCAGCGCCGTTGTCCTGACGGCAGACGGCGGACGGCGGCCTCAGCCACGGTCCTGTCGGCGGGCGGCGGTTTCCGCTGTTGGTCGCCCGGCGGACGCATACGTGGGTGTTCCGGCCGGGGCGGACAGAAGCCGCCCGCCCCGCCCACCGGCTCTCCTCGGGCGCTTCTGCCCGGCCGCCGCCCGCCGGTGTCGTCCGCCCTGTTCAGTGTGGAGGGGCCACCTGGCACACTGCCTCGGTGACCAACACCCTCGATGCTCCCGGCACCCCCGGCGAACCAAGTCCCGGGGCGGTCACCGCGGCCGATCTGCCCGGACTCCGACGCAGGACGTCCGCCGTACTCATCACCAGTCAGATACTCGGCGGCCTCGGCGTGCCCATCGGCATCGCCCTGGCCCCCGTGCTGGCGACTCGGGTCAGTGGCTCCGAGGCGCTGTCGGGCCTCGCCCCCACCGCTTCGGTGACCGGCACGGCCCTGCTGTCGCTGCCGCTGGCCGCGCTGATGACCTCGCGGGGCCGCCGCCCCGGGCTCGTGCTGGCCTATCTGATCGGCGCGCTCGGTGCCGGCCTCGTGGTACTGGCCACCGTGGTGGAGAGCTTCCCGCTGCTGCTGCTCGGCATGGCCGGATTCGGGGCGGGGTCCTCGGCCAACCTGCAGGCCAGATTCGCCGCCGCCGATCTCGCCGAGCCCGACCGGCGCGGAAGGGCGATCTCGACCGTCATCTGGGCCACCACCATCGGTTCGGTGCTCGGGCCCAACATCGCGGCCCCGGCGGGCCGGGTCTTCCGTGGTACCGGCGTCTCGGAGACGGCCGGCCCGTTCGTCTGGGCTGCCGGCATCTTCCTGCTCGCGGCCGTCGTGGTCGCGGCGCTGCTGCGGCCCGACCCACTCCTCACCGCCCGCGCCCTCGCCGCCCCGCAGGAGGGCCCGTCGGCCGGGGGCCGTTCGCTGCGCGCGGGGGTCGCGGCCGTGCGGGCGTCGCCCATGGCCCGGCTCGCCCTGGTGACCGTGGCCGTCTCGCACACCGCGATGGTCTCGATCATGGTGATGACGCCGGTCGACCTCGGTCACCACGGCGCGGACCTCCAGTTGATCGGCCTGGTGATCAGTGGCCACATCGCCGGGATGTACGCGTTCTCGCCGGTGATGGGCTGGCTGTCGGACCGCTTCGGCCGCCTCACCGTCATCGGGCTCGCCGCGGGGCTGCTCGCCCTCGCCGCCCTGCTCGCGGGCACCGCGGGAGCCGCACACGGAAGGACCGCCGCCGGCCTGTTCGTGCTCGGGCTCGGCTGGTCCGCGGGCCTGGTCGCGGGTTCGGCGCTGCTCACCGACTCCGTGCCGCAGGCCGCGCGCGCCGCCGTACAAGGTCTGTCGGACCTGACCATGAACGCGGCGGCGGGCATCGGCGGGGCGGTCGCCGGGGTGATCGTCTCCCAGGCCGGCTACGGCTGGTTGAACCTGGCCGGCGCGTCCCTGCTGCTGCCGATGGCCGCACTGGCCCTGCGACGGACCCTCGCCGGCCGCGCCAAGGCCTGACCCCGGGGGCCACCGCCCCGAGCCGGGCCGCCCCTCCCGAGACCGGGCCTCAAGCCCGGGGCCCGGGGCCGGAGCCGGGGCCGGAGCCGCTCAGACGCTGACGTGGTACGCCTTGCGCAGCGTCTCGTGCACGGTCCACGTCGTACGGTCGCCCTCCCGCAGCACGCAGGCGTCGCCGGGTCCGATCTCCAGCGTGGCACCGCCCTCGACCACCACGGTCGCGCGCCCGCTGACGACGACGAACAGCTCGTCCGCCTCGGTGTCCGTGACCACACCCGGCGTGATCTGCCAGATCCCACGCACCTGCTTGCCGTCGGCCGACTCCCACAGCACCTTGCCGGTGACTTCGGGTGCACCGGAGACGATCTGTTCAGGTGCGAGTGGTTCCGGTACGAGTTCGGCGTCGGGAATGTGCACGGCAAAGGAGGAGACGGGAGCTTGATCAGATGGGGTCATGGCCGGTCACCTTAGCCACCGCTTCCGGGCGTCTCGCCACCAGGACGGGCTGAAGGACGGCCTCACGCCCCGGGGCGGACGCGGAACGGAGCAACTTCCGGCCGCCCCGGACGGCACACGTTTGAGTGCGGCCCGCCCGCGACAGGGATGTGGACATGTCACTGACCGAGTCGTTCGACACCGCCCCCTACGCTCCGGTCCTCTCCCCGGAGGTACGGGCCGCCCTCGCCGCGCACCGGCCCGTCGTCGCCCTGGAGTCGACGATCATCGCCCATGGCCTGCCCCGCCCCCGCAATCTGCGGGTCGCCGAGGAACTGGAGGGCGTCGTGCGGTCGGCCGGTGCCGTGCCCGCCACGATCGCCGTGCTGGACGGCAGCGCCCGGGTCGGGCTGGACAAGGACCAGCTGGAACGGGTCGCCGAGGACCCGGCGATGCGCAAGCTGGGTCACCGCGACCTCGCACCGGCACTCGCGACGGGCGCGAGCGGGGCGACGACGGTGTCGGCGACCGCCTTCCTCGCCGCACGGGCGGGCCTGCGCGTCTTCGCGACCGGCGGCCTCGGGGGCGTACACCGGGGCTGGACCGAGACGCAGGACGAGTCCGCGGACCTGCGGCTGCTGGCGCGGACGGGCATCACCGTGGTCTGCGCGGGAGTGAAGTCGATCCTGGACGTGCCCGCCACGCTGCAGCGTCTGGAGACGCTCGGGGTCGGCGTGCTCGGCTACGGCACCGACCGGTTCCCCGGCTTCTACCTGAGCAGTTCGGGTGAGCCCGTCGACTGGACCGTGCGGTCGCCCGAGGAGGTGGCCGAGGTGATGGCGGCGCAGGACGCGCTCGGCGGTCCGCGGGCGGCTCTGATCGTGGCCAACCCCGTGCCGCGGGAGCAGCAGTTGGACCCCGCCCTGCACGACCGGGTGCTGGCCGAGGCGCTGGCGGCGTGCCGGGAGGGCGGCATCACCGGACAGGCGGTCACGCCCTATCTGCTCGGCCATCTGATGCGGGGGACCGAAGGCGCCTCGCTGGAGGCCAACCTGGCGGCCGTCCGAGGCAACGTGGCGCTCGCCGCACGGATCGCCACCGCCTGGGCCGCCCGGTGACCGGCGGCCTTCTCGTCGTCGGGGAGGTGGTCACGGACGTGGTCGCACGGCACGGTTCGGCGCTGGTCCACGGTACGGACACGACAGCCAGGATCCGGACGCGCGCAGGCGGCGCCGGGGCCAACGTGGCGTGCTGGGCCGTGCGTTCGGGCTGCCGGGACGTGGGGCTGGTGGCCCGGGTCGGAGCGGACTCCGCGGACTGGCACCGGGACCTGCTCCGACGCGCGGGAGTGCGCGCGCTGCTGGCCGTGGACGAGGAGACACCGACGGGCACCGTCGTCGCGCTGGTCGATCCGTCCGCCGAGCGCACCTTCCTCACCGACAGCGGGGCGGTACTGCGGCTCGCGCCCGACGACTGGTCGCCTTCGATGCTCGACGGCATCGCGCATCTCCATCTGTCCGGCTATCTCCTCTTCGCCGCCACCAGCCGCGCGACGGCCCTGCTCGCGCTGAGGGAGGCCGGGCGGCGGAACATTCCGGTGAGCATCGACCCGGCGTCGGCCGGATTCCTCGCCGAACTGGGCGTCGACCGGTTCCTGGCGCTGACGGAGGGTGCGGATCTCCTGCTGCCCAACGCGGACGAGGCCCGGCTGCTCACCGGGCTCCCCGACCCGGCGGACGCCGCCGCCAAACTGAGCCTGCTGGTCCGTCAGGTGGTCGTCACCCTGGGCGAGGGCGGCGCGCTGCTGGCCACGGCGGGGACGGTGACCGCTCGCGTTCCGGCCGCACCCGTGTCCGCGGCCGTGGATTCCACGGGGGCCGGCGACGCGTTCACCGGAGGCTTCCTGGCGGCCCGGCTGGCGGGCGCCGACGACGCGACGGCCGTGGCGGTGGGGTGCCGGGCAGGCGCGGAGGCCGTCACCACCGTGGGCGGCCGGCCTCCGCTGCCCCGGGAGTGACACCGCCGCCGCTGCCTACCCGTCCTGCCGCAGCCCCGTCCAGGCGGGATGGTGCGGATCGTCGGCCCGGACGACCGCGTCCGCGCTCCCGGCGGGCGCCACCTCGTCCTCGTAACGGGCGAAGGCGGGCAGGGTCCACTGCTCGTCCTCGCGGGTACGCCGCCGCAGCGCACCCGCCGACAGCCGCAGATGGACGCTCAGGTCGAAGGGGAACCAGTGCCCCAGCAGCAACGGCCCGTGCAGGACCAGCACTCCGCCCTCCGGCAGGTGGCGGTACGCGCTCCGCGTGGCCCGGTCCGTCACCGGATCCCACAGGTCGGGCAGCACCCGCCCGCTGCCGCCCGGCTCCAGCGGGCCGAACACCTCACGCCACAGGGCCCCGGTGTCGAACCAGCTGCCGTAGTACGAGTCGGGGTCGCGCCTGCCGTACTCGTACCGGAGACTGGCCGGCCGCAGGAACCCCGCCGTGGACACCGGGAGCACGGCCCGGCCGAGCAGCCGCAGCCCTTGGGCGAGCGACTCGGCCAGCTCGCCGGTCCGGGCGGCCGGGGCGCCGTCCACGGCGATCTTGAGCCAGGGTCCGCCGTCGGCCGGCTTCAGCGCGTCGGCGTGCGCGGCGAGCTCGTCCGCCAGCCGCTCCCAGGTGATCGCTTCGAATCGCACGTGCCCATCATGACCGTCTCAGCGACGGCCGTCCCAGCGCCGGGGACCGTCGTCCGGCACCGTGGGGCTCGCGAAGCGGAACGGCACACCGCGGCCGCCGTCCCCGGGCGGGGAGCCGTGCGACTTCGCCCGCGAACCCGGGCAGCCGGCGCCGAGCGCCCTGGGCAACTCCTGCGCCGATGCGGGGCGGCACGCCGGGTCGAGGCCCCCGGGTTCCCCCTCACCCACGACCGCCCACCACTCCCCCACGGCCTCCATGCTCGTTCCCACGGCTCCCTCCCGTAGCCGGAATGGTCGAGCCCTCTTCGGTCCCGTCGCCTACGATCCGGTCCATGGACCTCGCATTCGCCCGTAAGTTCGCCACGCAGTGGCAGGACGACTGGAACTCCCACGATCTGGAACGCGTTCTGGCGCACTATCACGAGGACGTGACGTTCAGCTCCCCCATGATCGCGCGGTTCACCGGCGACGCCTCCGGCACGGTCCACGGCAAGAGTGAGCTGCGCGCGTACTGGTCGCGGGGGCTGGAGCTCATCCCCGACCTCGCGTTCGAGGTGATGGATGTGCGGGCGAGCGTCGACACGCTGGTGATCGACTACCGCAATCAGATCGGCGGCCGGGTGTACGAGGTGCTGACCTTCCGCGACGGCCTGGTGATCGCCGGCCTCGGCGCGTACGGGGAGACACTCGCCCGCTGACGGTCGGCGCCCGGCGGCACGCCGGCCGGGGCGCCAGTGGGCGGGTGCCGGGCCCTACTCGCTCCCGCCGCAGTCCACCGCGTCGGCGTCGTCGGAGAGGGGACTGCCCTCGGGCAGCAGATAGGTCACCCACAGGACGACGGGTTCGGTGCCCAGGTTGCGTCCGATGTGGCGGTGGCCGGTGCCGGACGGCTCGATGAAGGACGTGCCCGCAGGGGTCACCTCGACCGTGCAGTCGTCCAGGGTGCGGGTCAGCGTCCCGGACTTGACGACGGCGATCAACTGGCCGCGGTGGGTGTGCCAGCCGGTGGAACCGCCCGGCTCGACGGTGATCGTCCGGAAGGTGACGTCGGTGCGCCCCTTCGGCGCCTTCACCTTCAGCTTGCCCGCCGAGGTGCCCTCCGCCACCAGGGTGCCGCTCACCCCGCTGCCGGGGGTGGCGACGGCCGCCGCCGGTACGAAGCCGAGCGCGCCCACACAGCCCGCGATGACGAGCGCCTTGCCCAGCCGCCCCCCACGGCCCGCCGGTCCCCGCCGCCCTTCGCGGCTCAGCCACCTCTCACGGCCTGGCCACTCCTCGCGGCTCACCGGTCCCCGTCGGCCCGTACGGCCCGTCCGCCCTTGTCGGCTCAGATGCTCCTGCTGTCTGCCAGATCTCACGGTCGGCTCCTCCCTGTCGGCGCCCCGGACATCCCAAATGCCCCGACGCTACCCAGAAGTCGACCGCATGAATCACGCCACCGCGCCCGTCACGCGCCGCGCAGTTCCACGGCCAGCGGTCCGTCGCCGGACACCTCGATCCGCCCGTCCTTCACCGCTTCGGCGAACGTCAGCTCGCCCCGCCCCAGCGCCAGACACAGTTCGGCGTCCAGCGTGATCCGCGCATCGGCGCGTGCGGCGGGCCCGTCCCCGTAGACCGGTTCTCCCGCCTCCGGTTTCCCCGTACGGACGTGGAACTCGCCCTCGTCCAGGCGCACATCGACCACCCCGCCCCCGCCCGCCTCCGCTCCCCCCGACGCCTCCAGCACGCGCAGCAGCGGAAGGGCGAACCAGTGTGCCCGGACCGCGTCCGTGGGCCGCCGCTCGACGAGGGCCGGCGCCCCCCACTCGGCGAGCGCCGCGAGGACGGGCAGCAACCCGTGGCCCCGCTCGGTGAGTTCGTACACCGACGCCGCCGCGGGCGGCGGCAGTCTGCGACGGGTGACGAGCCCGCCCTGCTCCATGTCCTTGAGCCGGGAGGCCAGGACATCCGTGCTCACCCCGGGCAGGTCGGCATGCAGATCGGTGTACCGGCGGGGGCCCGCCAGCAGTTCACGGACGATCAGCAGGGTCCACCGGTCGCCGACCGCGTCCAGGGCCCTGGCGCCGGCACAGAACTGGTCGTAACTCCGACGGCGGGCCGGGCGGGTTTCGGGCTGTTGCTGACGTGGCATGCGACGCAGTCTAGACATGTTGTTGGACTTTCCAAGCCCGAGCTTGGTAAAACCAAGTATCGCAATCGGGTCGGGGAGGCACCGCATGGAATTCCGCCAGTCCAGCAAGCTCAACGAGGTCTGTTACGAGATCCGGGGACCGGTCATCGAACAGGCCAACGCCCTGGAGGAGGCGGGCCACAGCGTGCTGCGGCTGAACACGGGCAATCCGGCCCTGTTCGGCTTCGAGGCGCCGGAGGAGATCGTCCAGGACATGATCCGGATGCTCCCGCAGGCCCACGGTTACACGGATTCGCGCGGCATCCTGTCCGCCCGCCGGGCCGTGGCGCAGCGCTATCAGGCGATGGGGCTGACGGAGGTCGGCGTCGACGACGTCTTCCTCGGCAACGGCGTCTCCGAGCTGATCTCGATGGCGGTGCAGGGGCTGCTCGAGGACGGCGACGAGGTGCTCATCCCGTCCCCCGACTACCCGCTGTGGACCGCGGTGACGACGCTGGCCGGCGGGAAGGCGGTGCACTACGTGTGCGACGAGGCGTCGGACTGGAATCCCGACCTCGCCGACATGGCGTCGAAGATCACTGACCGCACCAGGGCCGTCGTGATCATCAACCCGAACAACCCGACCGGCGCCGTCTACCCGCGCGAGGTCCTGGAAGCCATCCTCGACCTGGCCCGCCGGCACGGCCTGATGGTGTTCGCCGACGAGATCTACGACCAGATCCTGTACGACGACGCCGAGCACCACAGCGTGGCGACCCTCGCCCCCGATCTGGTCTGCCTCACCTTCAGCGGTCTCTCGAAGACGTACCGCGTGGCCGGGTTCCGCTCGGGCTGGATGGTGGTGTCGGGTCCGAAGCAGCACGCCCGCAGCTATCTGGAGGGGCTGACCATGCTCGCCTCCATGCGCCTGTGCCCCAACGCCCCGGCGCAGTACGCGATCCAGGCCGCGCTCGGCGGCCGCCAGTCGATCCGGGAACTGGTGGTGCCCGGGGGCCGGCTGTACGAGCAGCGCAACCGCGCCTGGGAGAAGCTGAACGAGATCCCCGGGGTGTCCTGCGTGAAGCCGAAGGGCGCGCTGTACGCCTTCCCGCGCATCGACCCGAAGGTGCACCGGATCGTCGACGACGAGAAGTTCGTCCTGGACCTGCTGCTGCGCGAGAAGATCCAGGTCGTACAGGGCACCGGTTTCAACTGGGCGCGGCCCGACCACTTCCGGATCCTGACCCTCCCGTACGCTGACGATCTTGACGCGGCGATCAGCCGGATCGGCCGCTTCCTGGCCGGATACCGTCAGTGAGCCCCGCCCGGATGTGACGGCTGCCGGACCGAACCGCCGCCGGTGAGAAGGGAATTCCGACCGACTGTGAGCTGCCCCGACTGCCTGACCCCCGTCCACACCCAGTTCGCCTCCCCGGACCTCGTCGGCGCGATCGTCGAGGGCGGCCGCGATCCGGTCACCGATCCCGCCTGGGCGGAGTCGGGAGCCCGTTCGCCGCAGGAGTACGCACGCTGGGCGGGTCATCTGTGCGGGATGACCTGTCTGCGCATGGCGCTGGGCGCCGACGCCCCGTCGCTCTTCGCGCTCCGGGACGGAGCGCTGGGGTACGGCGCGTACACGGAGGACGACGACGGGGTGATCCGGGGCCTGGTCTACGCGCCCTTCGCCGCGTACGCACGGGAGAAGCACGGCCTGGACGCCACGGTGCACCGGCATCTCGCACCGGCGGAGATCCTGGAACTGCTGGACGAGGGCAGGTCCGTCATGGCGTCGGTGCACTACGCGATCCGCCACCCGCGGCGGCCCGCCCCGGGACGCGGCGGGCACCTGGTGCTCGTGACGTCCCGCACGGCCGACGGGGCGGGCGTCCACTTCCACAACCCGTCCGGCACGACGGCCGCGACCCGGGCCGCGGACCTTCCCCTGGCCGCGTTCGAGCGCTTCTTCGCCGGCCGAGGGGTGTCGCTACGCGCAGCGGCGTGACGCGGGGCCCGGGAACGGGAGCGGGCCCGGGGGCGTAGCCGGCCCCCGAGCCCTGTGATTGCCGCCTGTACGGCACGCCGGCACTTTTAAAGGTCCCGTGTCAGTTTTATGTCGCCGCGTCCTGCCTTTAGACGACCGCAGACCGAAGCTCCGCGGGCCGGAGTCGAACCGGCATCTCGACGCGCACGGGCACGGGCCCGGTTGATCCGGCGATAGGCGGCGCATGCTGAGTCTGGAGCAAGAGTCTGAGATTGATCGCGGTCTGCCTCTGCCATTTGGGCCACCCCGGCGCGCGTCCGTACCGGAGGTACGAAAAGTGCCGGGGGGAGGACTCGAACCTCCACTTGAACCGCGTCGTCACGACAAACTTCAGTTTCAGCTTTGCGCTCCTCGCGCACCCCGGCCGCGTCGGCCGCCGCCGGGGATTCCATGGTCGGTCACCTCATCCGAAGAGGTAACCGAAGACCGCATCACCCACCCGCTGGTCCGTGACGTCCACGCCGTTGGCCTCCTCGCGGGCGAACTTGACGGCCTGCTGGAGCTTCTCCACCCGGTCGAGCAGTTCGTTGATGCGCCGCGCGGGCAGCGCCCCGGAGAACTTGACCGTCGTCCAGTAACCGATCGGGATGTCCTCGTAGTACACCTCGACCTGCGCCGGGTGCTTCTCGGTGGCCTCCGCCTTCACGTGGTTGCGGGGGACCTTCTTCGTACGCAGGGTCCGCACCGGCTCGGTCTTCCACGAGTCCGTCGAGGGGTCCTGGGTCCACGCCTCGGAGGCGTCGAGCACCGGGAGCTTGCGGACGAAGGTGTTGATGTCGGTGAGCTGCTTCTCCAGGAAGAGCAGGTACGACACCGGCACGTCACTCACCAGCACGCGTCCGTCGACCGAGACGTCGGCGCGGGCCGCGCAGTTCGCCCAGTCCTTCGTGGCGGTCACGTCGAAGAGACGGGTGAGGGTCGCCGCGGTCTCCCGCAGCACGTCCTCGGCCTTGATCTGCACCAGGGTCGACTCGGGCGGCAGCTGCTCACCCTCTTCGTCCTTCGGCTGGTACGTCCGGGAGATCCCGGCCAGCAGTCCGGCCTTCTGGAGGCCGTGATGTGCCGCCGTCAGGTCCTGGTGAGCCTTGGACTTGACGCCCTTCTCCACTGCGATGATCTGATTGAGTTTCGCCACGTCCCGGAATCTAGCAACGTCAACACGGGCCGCACCAGCGCTTTTTGCCGGGCGCGGACGGCCCCCGCGCCTGTGGCGCACCGGTGCGCGCCCGGTCCTCGGAGGGCTTCCGTACGACGCCCATGTCCGCGGTTTGGCGGGCGCAGTCGTCCGGCGGGCGCAGTCGTCCGGCGGGGCAGCCGGTGTTCGCCCGGGCCGCCGCACGCGGCGAACTCCCCGTGGACGTCGATCCCAAGCTGCTGCTCGACCTAATCGCCGGAGCCGTATGGATGCGGGCCCTGCTGCGCAGCGAGCCGGTTCCGCCGGGTTTCGCCGCTGCCGCCGTCGACGCCGTGCTGCCCGCCCGGGGCGGTTCCTGAGCCGTCCGGTACTGTGCCGCGGCCGGGTGCCGTGGCACCGGACGCCGACCAGCAGGGAGCACGCCGCATGGGCACACCCGTACGTCACTTCACCGCGACGACCGAAGAGGGCCAGGTCTTCACGGTCAACATCGAGCGGGACTTCCGGTACGACCCGTACCGGGACTTCCTCGTCTGCACGCACTGCGACTGGTCGCCGTCGCTGCTGACGACACGGCGGATCATCGACATGGCCGGGGAGCACCTGGCGTCCGTCCACGGCGCCGGGCGGGGGCTGGCGCAGCAGGACGACGAGTCGTTCCGCAAGGCGCGGCTGATCATGCTGCCCGTCCTCGCCGTGCTGGTGATCGGCCTGCTCGTGTACCTGAACAGCTGAAGGGGCGGCCCCGGATCAGCCTCCGCTGAGTTCCAGGAGCGCGCCCACCGGGTCGGAGTCCGGCGTGGCCCTGGGCCACCACTCGTCCGCGCCGGGGTCGGACTCGTAGCCGTACCACCGGCCGTCGTGGCCGAAGCGGAGCTGGAGTGTGCCGCCGGGGTGGTTGAGGTGGTTGCGCCACGGCTGGAAGCGGGGGAAGCCGGCCGCCGCGAGGGCCGGGCGGGCGCGGTCGAACGGGCCGGCCGGGGGGTCCCACGGTGTCTCCAGGACGGCGAGACCCTCGGCTCCGCCCTGGCGCCAGGCGGCGACGGCCCGGGCGAGGTCGGTGGTGGTGCGGCCGGTGGCGGACGCCAGTTCGCGGTAGAGGGCGCGGGTGGTGGCGGTGAGTCCGGCCGTGGGGCGGGCGGCTGCCAGCCGGACGGCGTCCTGCCAGGCCGTGAGCCCGGCCAGCGGGTCGACGCCGGTGGTCAGGAGCGCGTGGGCGCGGGCGGCCGCGTCGGTGGCCAGCTGGTCCAGGGCAAGCGGATCCCGTGCGCCGGGGAACTCCGGGTACGAGGGCGGCTGGCCCGGATGCGGCTCCACCGGGAACGGGGCGGGCAGCGGCGGCAGGAAGCGCTCGGCG
Organism: Streptomyces sp. NPDC005803; assembly: GCF_040630435.1. Classification (NCBI taxonomy): domain Bacteria; kingdom Bacillati; phylum Actinomycetota; class Actinomycetes; order Kitasatosporales; family Streptomycetaceae; genus Streptomyces; species Streptomyces sp. NPDC005803. The sequence continues at coordinate 118,771 of NZ_JBEXXO010000004.1, forward strand.
AGGGCCTCCCGTGCCGGTACGGACGGGGCGGCGGGCGCCGCGGGCCGCTCCCGCGCCGAGTGGGCGGCGTTGCGACGGCCCAGCTCCTCCACGAGTTCCCGCTCGCCCCGGCCGCGCAGCAGCAGCAGGACGAACGGGTCGGCGTCCAGGAGGCGGGCCATCTGGTAGCAGAGCGCCGCCACGTGCTTGCACGGCCAGCCGCGGTCGGGGCAGGAGCAGCCGGGATCGAGGTCGTCCGCCGCGGGGAGCAGGGGGATGCCGGCGGCGGCGGCCGTGTCGGCGAGGGAGTGCGGCATCTCCTTGGCGAGCAGTGCGGCGAGGTTGCCGGGGCGGGCGGCGGCCTCGTCGAGGAAGGTGTCCCAGTCGGGGTCGGTGAGCGTGCGCAGCCGGAGTTCCGCGCGGTAGGGGCGGGGGCGGCTGCCGTGCACGTAGGCGACGACCCGGCCGGGGGTGACGGTGATCGCGGCGACGTTCCCGCTGTCCGCGTACGCGCGTCCGCGGGAGAGTCGCGGCCCGTCCATCGAGAGGGCTTCCAGCGCCGCCACCCAGGCGCGGCCCCACCAGCTGTCCGCGAACGGCTCGTCGTCGCCGGAGGTGCGCGCCGGCACGGCCTCGAACGTCCGCCGCAGGTCGTCGGGGCCCGGCCGGGAGCGGGCGACGGGCCGCGGATCGGGGCGGCCGGCCGCCGGAGGTCCGGAAGCGGGGCGGGGGCTCATGCGGGCCTCCGGAGCGAGACGAGATCGGCCAGGTCACGGTCGCTGAGCTCGGTCAGCGCACTCTCGCCGGTGCCGAGCACGGCGTCGGCCAAGGCCCGCTTGGCCAGCAGCATCTCGCCGATCCGGTCCTCGACGGTGCCCTCGGCGATGAGACGGTGCACCTGGACCGGCTGGGTCTGCCCGATGCGGTAGGCGCGGTCCGTGGCCTGCTCCTCGACCGCCGGGTTCCACCAGCGGTCGTAGTGGATGACATGGGCGGCCCGGGTGAGGTTGAGCCCGGTGCCCGCGGCCTTGAGGGAGAGCAGGAAGACCGGCACCTGACCGGACTGGAATCGGTCCACCATCCGTTCCCGCTCGGCCACCGGCGTGCCGCCGTGCAGGAGCTGGGAGGGGATCGCCCGCGCGGTGAGATGCGCGGAGAGCAGCCGGGCCATCGTCACGTACTGGGTGAAGATGAGCACCGAGCCGTCCTCGGCGAGGATCGTGTCGAGGAGTTCGTCGAGCAGGGCGAGCTTCCCCGACCGGCCGGTGAGACGGGTCGGTTCCTCTTTCAGGTACTGCGCGGGGTGGTTGCAGATCTGCTTGAGCGAGGCCAGCAGTTTCATGATCAGGCCGCGCCGGGCGATGCCCTCCGATGCCTCGATGTACGCCATGGTCTCGCGCACCGTGGCCTCGTAGAGGGTGGCCTGTTCACGGGTGAGGAAGACCGGGTGGTCGGTCTCCGTCTTGGGCGGCAGCTCGGGGGCGATGCCGGGATCCGACTTCTTGCGGCGCAGCAGGAAGGGCCGGACCAGCCGGGAGAGGCGTTCCACCGCTTCGTCGTTGGCGATCCCGGCGGCCGTGCCGGTGTTCTCCACGATGCGGGCGTGGCGGGCCCGGAACGCCTTGAGGGGGCCGAGCAGCCCGGGAGTGGTCCAGTCGAGCAGCGCCCAGAGCTCGGAGAGGTTGTTCTCGACGGGGGTGCCGGTCAGGGCGACCCGGGCCGGGGACGGGATGGTGCGCAGCGCCTTCGCCGTGGAGGAGTGCGGGTTCTTCACGTGCTGCGCCTCGTCGGCGACGACCAGTCCCCAGCTGTGGGCGGCCAGTTCGGCCGCGCTGGAGCGCATGGTGCCGTACGTGGTGAGGACGAAGCCGCCGTCGGGCCCGGCCAGGGTGCGGCCGGCGCCGTGGAACCGGCGCACGGGGACGCCGGGGGCGAAGCGGTTGATCTCCCGGTGCCAGTTGCCCAGCAGGGAGGCGGGGCAGATCACCAGCGTGGGCGCGGGGTGGGCGCGGTGCAGGTGCAGGGCGATGAGGGTGATCGTCTTGCCGAGGCCCATGTCGTCGGCGAGGCAGCCGCCGAGGCCCAGCGACGTCATCCGGTCCAGCCAGGCCAGACCGCGTAGTTGGTAGTCGCGGAGGGTGGCGTCGAGGCCGGGCGGCGGTGCGATGAGGGTGTCGTCCTCGACGATGCGGGCGCGCAGCGCTTCCAGCGCGCCGACCGGAACCGCCTCGACCTGCTCGCCGTCCACCTCGGCACTGCCGGTCAGGGCGATGGCGAGGGCGTCCACCGGGTCGAGCAGGCCCAGCTCCCGCTTGCGTGCCTTGCGCACGAGTGCGGGGTCGACGACGACCCATTGGTCGCGCAGCCGCACCACGGGCCGGTGCGCCTCGGCGAGCACGTCCATCTCGGCCTCGGTCAGCTTCTGGTCCCCCAGGGAGAGCTGCCAGTCGAAGGCGAAGAGGTGGTCGGCGTCGAAGAACGAGGTGCCGTCGGTGGCCGAGCCGGGCGCGGGCCTCACGACCGCGGCCGCGGTGAGGGAGCGGGCGAGCTCCCTGGGCCAGTGGACGCTGACTCCGGCGGCCGAGAGCCGCGCCCCCGCGGCGCCCAGCAGCTCCTGCAACTCGTCCTCGGTGAGGGCGAGTACGTCGGGGACGGGCTGGTCCAGCAGTCGTTCCAGCGGGGCCCATACGCGGGCGGCGCGGCGCAGGGCCAGCACGGCGTCGATCTGTGCCCGCGGGCCGAAGGGCTCGCCCGCGGTGCCGTTCCAGAGGGCGGCCGCGTCCACGACGTAGGTGGGGTCGGCGAGGCTGTGTACTTGCGTGACGGCGGCGCCGGCGTGCCGGGCGGCGACGGGCGCGCGCCCGTCGGCCGTGTCGTCGGCGTCGCCGCGCATGTCATCGGCGCCGGTCGTGTCGAAGAGCTCGTACGCGGACAGGTCCAGGCGCAGCGACACCCGTACGCCCGCGTCCAGTCCGGCCGCGACCTCCACGGCCCACTCCCGCGCGCCGGGCAGGTGCCGGCCCTCCCGGGCCGCGAAGGGCGCACCCATGGCGAAGGCGGCCGCGGGTGTCCGGGGCAGGGTGTCGGCCACCGCGTCGAGGAAGGCGCCGATGAGCGGCACGGGGTCGGGAACCTGAAGGGGGGTGCGGTCCGGGAAGGGGACCGCGTATCCCTCGGCGGGCATGGCGGCGGCGACCGCGCGCAGATGGGCGACGTCCTCGGCGTCGCGCGGTCCGGCCCGCCAGGCGTCGTGGTCGTCGGCCGTCAGTCCGGGGAGCATCCGGCCGCGGGACACGAGGTGGAGTGCGTGCAGGGCTGCGGCGCCCCAGCAGCGGGTGGCGGGGTGGGCGGACCGCAGGTGGCGTGCCCGGGCCAGCAGGGGCACGGCTTCGGCCACCGGGAGAAGCAGGGCGGGCACGGTGCTCCGTCGGACGTCGCCCTGGTCGCCCTGGCGCCGGACGACGGTGATCTCGGAGGACCGTACCCCCGAGCCGTCCGCCTCCGCGGGTCCTGCGGCGCCCGCCGGGGCCTCTGCGCCGGGCCCCCACAGGTCGCCCGGGCCGGGCAGGGGGCGCCCTTCCGGGTCCCAGAACGCGATACGCCCCTCGCGTGGGAGTGTGCCGGGCAGGAAGACCGCGGCGCAGCGCAGCAGACGGCCGACCGCCGCGTCCTGCGGCGGCGGTGCGATACCCATGCCCACGCTCCCTCCTCCCCTTCCCGTCCGGGCCCCGTTGGTGAGCCCTTGTGTCCTCGGTCCTGCGTGCCTGGTCAGCCTGTCCGGCACGGGCACCCTTCGACTCGCGAGTCTAGGCGGGGGGTCTGACAGCGGACCGGCCGCCGCCGTGCCCGCAGCTCGTACGGGGTCCGGCAGCGGCCGGAGTATGACCGGGGCAGCGCCCGGGGGACCGCCGGGTCAGTGTCTGGTGAGCGGCTTCGAGCCGACGGGGCGGGGCCGCCCGGAAGCCGGGGCCGGCGCCTCCGGCGCGGCGGGACGCAGGGGTCCGGGACCCGCCGCCGGCGGCGCGGAGGGGGGCGGTGCGGAGGGCTCGGCCCACGGTGCCTCGGACTCGGCCGTCGGCGGCGCGGACTCCCCGGCCCCGCTCGGCGCCTCCGGCGCACGGGCCACGGGCTGCGCCTCGTCCAGGACATCTTCCGCGCTCGGCGCCTCCGGCGCACGGTCCACGGGCTGCGCCTCGTCCAGGACGCCTTCCGCGCTCGGCGCCTCCGATGCCCGGCGGTCCACCGCCTGCGGCACCGGCCGGCCGGTCTGCTGCGGCGGGGCCGGCTGCTGCTGGGCCCGTTCCAGGAAGCGGAGGAGCTCCACGGGGAACGGCAGCACCAGGGTCGAGTTCTTCTCCGCCGCCACCGCGACCACGGTCTGGAGCAGCCTCAGCTGCAGCGCGGCGGGTTCCGCGGACATCTCCGACGCCGCCTCGGCCAGCTTCTTGGACGCCTGGAGTTCCGCGTCCGCGTTGATGACCCGGGCACGCCGCTCACGGTCGGCCTCCGCCTGGCGGGCCATGGAGCGTTTCATCGTCTCCGGCAGCGAGACGTCCTTGATCTCGACCCGGTCGATCTGCACGCCCCACCCGACCGCGGGGCTGTCGATCATCAGCTCCAGGCCCTGGTTGAGCTTCTCCCGGTTGGAGAGCAGATCGTCCAGATCGCTCTTTCCGATGATCGAACGCAACGATGTCTGTGCCATCTGCGAGACGGCGAACCGGTAGTCCTCCACCTCGACGACCGCGCTCGCCGCGTCGACCACCTTGAAGTAGATGACGGCGTCCACCCGCACGGTGACGTTGTCCCGGGTGATCCCGTCCTGCGCCGGCACGGGCATCGTCACGATCTGCATGTTGACCTTGCGCAGCCGCTCGACGCCGGGCAGCACCATGGTGAATCCGGGCCCGCGCACGTCGTTGCGGAGCCGGCCGAGCCTGAGCACCACGCCACGCTCGTACTGCTTGACGACCCGCGCGGCCGCTGCCATGTACAAGGCGGCCGCCGCTACCGCCGCCACTACCACGATCAATAGCTCCTGGACCATGACGGCCCCCTGCCATCCGGGAGAACCGGAACATCTGCCTCACGCCGTATTGAGCGCTATTACCACGTTATGCCCCCTCTGGACAGCGGGCGAACCTCCGTCCGTCCTCCCGTCCCCCGCCCGGCCGCTTCCCGGATGCCGGGCCCCCCGGGAGCGGGCAGGGTGACCAGCGTCAGCACGTCCCTCCGTGGCGTTCGGAGGTGACGTGACGGAGTGCGTACGGATGATCCGGACGAGACAGACGAGGACCCGCCCATGCCCGTGATCGACCACCGACGCCGCCGTCTCGGCATCGCCGCCGGGACCGCGCTCCTGACCCTCACCGTGGCAGGCTGCTCGGGCCTCGGCCGGACCGCCGTCGGCCCGGTCATCTACACGACCGAGCGGGACGCCGTGATCCTGCTGAACAGCCCCGCGGTGAAGGGCTGCCACCGGCTCGCCCCCGCGGGGGCCAAGGAAGTCTCCAACGAAACCCTGATCGACATCATCCTGTACCCCACACCGAACTGCACCGGCCCGGGTACGACTTATGTCGCCACCACGTTCACCGACGTCAACGCGCCCGGCGCGCCGCCCTGGCGCAGCTTCACCACCGTCCACTGATCCGGCGGTCCGCCGGCGTGGCGGGCCCGGCAGCACCGGCCCCGAGCGCGCGGGCGCGCTGATGACGACGGGCCGGACGCAGACCCCCACGGGCGCGCGGCCTCACCGGGTGCCCGGCAGCCTGGCACCGCAGGCATCCGGTGGATGCGGCGCGGTGCCGGGCTGTCGCGCACCCGGTGCGTGTCCGCACCGGCGTCGGCTTCACGCACCGCGGCGGGCCCACGCGATCAACGCCGCCGTTTCGCCCCGGCGCTCCCGGGCGATCAGGACCATCACCACGATGAGCAGCGCGGGCATGACCGCGTTCGGCGGGTCGAGGAGCGTCAGCTGGACGATCGACGCACCTGCCAGCAGCCCGCAGAAGGCCAGGGCCGCCACCCCGGCGAGCACCGGGATCAGCAGGGCGATCGCCCCGGCCGTCTCCAGCCCGCCGATGGCGTACATCGCGCCCTGGCCCCAGCCCATCCGCTCGAAGGACTCGATGGCGGACTCATGGGCGATCAGCTTGGCGATTCCGCTGAAACCCAGGAAGAGGGCGAGCGCGTACCTCGCCACACCCAGCGCGACGGCGCCCCGGACACGGCGGCCGGCGGCAGCGGACGGGGCGGTGGAGACGGCCGGCGTGGACGGGGCCGTCGTGATCTCGGACATGGGAGTCTCCTCGGGGAAGCGGTGCGCGGTGTCGCTCACACCAGGTCAGACCGGCTCCCCGACCGAAACTCATCGCTCCGGCGCTCGCGCATTCGCCCTGCGTCCCGATTACTTGGGCACGGCCCGCACCCATATGCCGTCGTCCGTGAGATAGCGGTCCACCCGCAGTCCGGCCGCCTCCAGATACCCCTCGAACTGTTCCTTCGACAGCGGCCTCGACAGGAAGGTCTGCGTCCAGCGCGCGTCCTCGAACTCGTACCCGACGTGCACCGAGTGCACCCCGTCCCCCACCGGATCGGAGGAGACGATCCGCGTGGTGTACCCCGCCGGATGGACACGCTCGCGCGGCAGCCGGACGTGATAGTCCTCGCCCTCGCGCTGGAGGAGTACCGATCCGCCGTCGCGCACATATCTCCGGCAGGTCCGCAGCAGCCCCTCCCGCACCTGGTGGTCGCCCGAGTGCACCAGGAACGACGCCAGCATGACCACGTCGAAGGTCTCGTCGCCGAGGTCCAGGGACTCGATGGGACTGCACACCGTGCGCGCACCCCGCACCTGCTCCAGCATCTGCGCCGACTCGTCCACCGCCGTGACGTCGAAGCCCCGGCCGATCAGCGGATGCGTCACCCGGCCCGCCCCGCAGCCCAGTTCCAGAATGCTCGATCCGGCGGGGACGGCCGCCGCGATCACATCCGGTTCGTCACCGACGGCCAGCCGCGCGTACAGCTCGACCGCGCAGCCGTCGGGGGTGATCGCGCCGGGCCCCGTCCCCGCATATCCCTCACGTACCGCTCGTTCGCTCACGCCTGCCGAACGAACGGTCGGCACCCGGCGTTCCCCGGTCACACCGAACGAACCGGTCACACCGAACGACGGGCCACCGGTGCCGCGCTGAGGTGCTGGAGGCCCGTGGGCGGGGTACGTCGACACGTACGTACGTGAGGGGATCACGCTCGACGCGGCGACCGTGGAGACGCTGCGAGCGGCGATGCTGACGGGCTGACCCGCCGGCTCAGCACCCGGGGTAGCGCCCGTGCGGCCAGTCGACGGCGTGCGTGAACTCCAGGGACAGGTCGTCGGCCACTTCGGCGATCAGGGCCCGGCCCTCGGTGCGCACCAGCCACGAGGGTGGGAGGTGGGTGTCGCCGTGGTGGGCGCCGAGCAGGTTGCCGCAGACCGCTCCGGTGGAGTCGCTGTCGCCCGAGTGGTTGACCGAGAGCAGCAGCGACTCGCCCACCTGACCGGCCTCCGGCAGGACCAGCGCGCAGTACACGGCGATGGCCAGCGCCTCCTCGGCCACCCAGCCCGCGCCGAGCGACTCCACCTTCTCGGCGCCAGGCGCTCCCTGCGCGGCCAGCTCGACGGCGCCACGCAGGGCGGCGGTCGTCTCCTCGTGCCCCCGGTGGCGGGCCAGCAGGTCCATGGCCCGCAGGACGGACCCCGGCAGGGAGTCGCCCTCCAGCAGATGGGCGACGATCGCCGCGAGCGCTCCGGCGGCGTGGGCGCCGGTGGGGTGGCCGTGGGTGATCTGCGCGCACCGGGCGGCGAGCGCGAAGGCCTCGGGGCCGTCCTGGCCGGTGAGGCCGAAGGGGGCGGAGCGCATGACGGTGCCGCAGCCCTTGGAACCGGTGTTCACCGGGCCCGGCTCGCCGATCGGGGCCCCCGGCTCGGGGATGTGCCCGGCGGCGAGGCCGGTCAGGCAGGCGTTTCCGGGGGCTCGGCGTGCGTACAGCCAGGGCTGCTGCCTGAGCCACCCGGTCCGCACGGGGTCGTCTCCGCCCCGGGCCGGCGGCGCGGGATGGTTCTGGGTGTCCAGCCAGCGCAGATAGGCGTTCCTGATGATCGCCGTCTCGGCGCCGCCGATGCCCTTGCCCAGGGCCCGGGAGTGCGCCCGGATCAGTCCCTCGGCCGTGAAGAGGGTCATCTGGGTGTCGTCCGTGATCCGTCCGACGATCCCCTCCTCGTCGGCGGTGAGGCCCCGCACGCCCTGTTCCCCGTGGGCCCGGCGGATGCCGGCCAGGGACAGGAACTCCACCGGGTTGCCGAGGGCGTCCCCGATCGCCCCGCCCAGCAGACATCCGCGGACCCGGGCCCCGCGGACCTCGGCGTTCCCCCATGCTGCGCCGTTCACGGCCGGCCCCCACTCTCTTCCGTCGGTTCCTGCACAAACGCCGTCGCGGGTTCATGCTGGTAGGAGAGGCGATCGCCATGCGTACCGGTAATGAACCGACGACAGCCCGCAGTCCTCTGCGGATGCGGCTCTGGCTGAGTCTATGGGGCCTGGCCTGGGCCGTCTTCGGCCTGACCGCGTTCACACTGACCGACCGGCCGGGGTGGGCCGCGGCCTGCGGGGTGCTGCTCGTGCTCGTCCTGGTGGACCTCACCGTGATCGTCCACCACCTGCACCAGGGGCCGCACTACCAGCCGGGCCGTTCCGTCCCGCCGTACGAACCCGATCACGGGGGCCGGGGGCGCTATGGGCACTGACGCGAGGGGCACTGACGCTAGGGGCACTGAGTAGAGGCAGCGCTCAGCCCTCCGTATCCGCGTGGGCGGACGGGGGTCGGCCCCCCCTGCGCGTCCCGTATCCGCGTCGGCGGGCGGGGGTCAGCCCTGCGCGTCGAAGCGGGCCGCCTTCAGGTACTCCGGGTTCGGGTCGAGCGCCGCCGCCAGCCGGAAGTGGCGGGTGGCCCGCTCCGGGTGGCCGGAGCGCTCGAAGGTGCGGGCGAGGGCGAAGTGTGCGAACGCGTTGTCCGGCTCCCGTTCCAGGACCAGCTCGAACTCCAGCTCGGCGGGGCGCAGTTGGGCGGCGGCGAAGAAGGCGCGCGCACGCAGCAGCCGGGCCGCGGTGTTCTCCGGGTGGGACGCGATCACCGAGTCGAGCAGGTGCACGGCGCCCCGGGGGTCGCGCGCCGCCAGCAGCTGCTCGGCCGCACGGAAGTCGATGACGTGTGTTTCGGGGTTCCTCTCGGGCACAGTCGCATCCTTCCCTCGTCCACCGTCAGGTGAACGTCTGCCCGGCCGCCGGTGTTCCGGCCCGGGGTCAGCCGGCCGCGGCGCGGCGGGCCAGCTCTCCCCAGACCGAGCGGACCTGCGGTTCCAGGGCCTCGATCGGTCCGTCGTTGTCGATGACCAGGTCGGCCACCGCGCGCCGCTCCTCCCGGGTGGCCTGCGCGGCCATCCTGGCGCGCGCCTCCTGCTCCGTCATTCCGCGCAGCCGTACGAGGCGGTCGAGCTGGGTCTCCGGCGCGGCGTCGACCACGACGACCAGGTCGTAGAGGGGGGCGAGGCCGTTCTCGGTGAGGAGGGGCACGTCGTGGACCACCACGGAATCGGGGCCCGCGGCTTTCTCCAGCTCCGCCGAGCGGGCGCCGACCAGCGGGTGGACGATCGCGTTGAGGGCGGCGAGGCGCTCGCTGTCGGCGAAGACGATCGAGCCGAGCTTCGGCCGGTCCAGCGTCCCCTCGGGGGTGAGGATGCCGGCGCCGAACGCTTCGACGACGGCATCGAGCCCGGCGGTGCCCGGCTCGACGACCTCGCGGGCGATCCGGTCGGCGTCGATGAGGACGGCTCCGTATCCGGCGAGCATCCGGGACACTTCGCTCTTGCCGGCGCCGATGCCACCGGTCAGGCCCACTTTCAGCATGGGCGGCAGCCTAGTGCCGCCTGCGGGGCCGCTGAAAGTGGGTCCGGCCCGAGGTCAGCCGTCGCCCTCGCGCTCGGCGAGGAACCGCTCGAATTCGAGGCCGATCTCGTCGGCGGACGGCAGGTCCACCGGCTCGGCGACCAGGTTGCCCCGGGTCTCGGAACCGGCGACGGCGTCGTACTGGTGCTCCAGGCCCTCGACCAGCGAGACGAGTTCCTCGTCGCCCTGGTCGATCTGGCGGTCGATCTCCGTCTGGGTGCGGTGCGCCTCGGTGCGCAGGGAGTGGGCGACGGTCGGCAGGACCAGTCCGGTCGCCGCCGTGATCGACTCCAGTGCGGTGAGCGCCGCGTCGGGGTAGGCGGAGCGCGCGACGTAGTGCGGTACGTGGGCGGCGACGCCGAGGACGTCGTGTCCGGCCTCCATCAGCCGGTACTCGACGAGGGCAGCGGCGGATCCAGGTACCTGTGCCTCGTCGAACGGGCTGCGGTGGCCGGGCATGAGGTCGGTGCGGTTGCCGTGCGGGGTGACGCCGACCGGACGGGTGTGCGGCACGCCCATCGGGATGCCGTGGAAGGTGACGGCGAGCCGGACACCGAGCCGTTCGACGATCTGCTCGACGGCGGCGGCGAACCGCTCCCACTCCACGTCGGGCTCCGGGCCGGACAGCAGGAGGAAGGGAGCTCCGGTCGCGTCCTGGACCACCCGGACGTCCAGCGTCGGGGTCTCGTAGGCCGACCAGCGGTCGCGCTTGAACGTCAGGAGGGGGCGCCGTGCGCGGTAGTCGACGAGGCGGTCGTGGTCGAAGCGGGCCACGACCTGGTGGGGCAGCGATTCGAGCAGTCCGTCGACGATCTGTTCACCGGTCTCACCCGCGTCGATGTAGCCCTCGAAGTGGTAGAGCATGACCAGGCCGGCCGACTCCTGGGCGAGCGCCATGTCGACGACAGCCAGGCCCTTCGGTTCCCATTCGTACAAACTCTGCGGATCAGGCACGGTTACCGCTCCTCCTTGTGTTCCTGAAGAAGAACGTCCCGGGGGGCACGGGCATTCCCGCCCGTGCCCCTTCACATGGTGTTTACCCAAGTACCCGCGCGTGCAGTGCCGTGACCGCCTTTCGTGCGGACGTGAACGCTCCGTGCTGCCAGGCGTCCGCGTGGCTCAGGTAGTCACCCGCGAAGTACACCCGCCCCGCTGCCTGGTTGAGCGGTGCGAAGACGGGGGCGTCGGGGCCGCCCGCCAGGGAGTGCCAGGCGGCCTCCAGGTACGGCGTCTGCCGCCAGTGGTGGGAGAAGGAGGTGGCGAGCTCCGTGCGGTACTTCTCCCCGTGGATCTTCACGCCCTGCGCGACGGCGCGCGCCTCGCGTTCCCGTGGGCTGAGGGCGGCGTACGCGTCGGCGTTGGCACCGGTGTTGTAGTACCCGACGAGGGTGCCCCGGCTGCCCTGGTGACCGTAGGACGGGTACCAGATGTGGGCCAGGTCCATGTCCGTCTCGGTGATGCCGCCGTAGATCTGGTGGTCGCTCTCCCACCAGCGGCTCCGGTACTCCAGCCCGATCTTTCCGGCCGAGGAGGGCCTGCAGGCCTCCAGCGCGGTCTGCACGGCGGGGCCCAGGTTGTGGGAGGTCTTGGCGAGGATGTTGGGCGGCAGGGCGGCGACGCAGTAGTCCGCCTCGATGCTGCGGGTGTGCCCGGCCTGGGTGTAGGTGACGGTGACGCCGTGGGCGGTGCCGGTGATGTCCGTGACGGCCGCGCCGGTGCGGATCCTGCGCTCCCCTATCGCCCGGGTCAGCGCCGCCGGTATCCGGTCCATGCCGCCGACCGGCTGGAACATCAGCATCGCCTGGTCGTACTCGAACTCGAAGGCGAAGTACCGCCCGACACCGCTGGCGAAGACCTCGGAGGCGGAGGGGACGGACCCGAGCACCTCACCGGGGGTCCCTGCGGCGGCGGGGTCGACGCGGTACCCGCGCCGGGGGCTGCCGGTGTAGTCGAGGCTGTCACCGATGTCGCCGAAGTCCTTGAGGAACTCGAGCAGCCGCTCCTGGTCGTCGGCGGTGATCTGCCGGTCGAGCGCTCCCTTGTCGGTGGCCTTGGAGAGGAGTTCGGCCACGTAGCCGTACACGTCGGCCTTGGCCGTGCGGTAGCGCACGGGGGCCTTCATGCCCGACTTCTCGTTGTAGATATAGGCGTTGGCGTTCACGTTGGTGAACACTTCGATGGGAACGCCGAGTTCACGGCAGTAGTCGAGGGTGACCATCCACTGCGGAATCCGGCCAGGTCCGGCGTTCATGTACTGCCCGTCGGAGAACCGCGCGGTCTGCTTGACCCCGTAGATGTCGGTGGTGGAATCACCACCGCGCACGGTGAAGTTGCGGCCGCCCGTCCGGCTCCTGGCCTCCAGGACCGTACAGTCGTACCCCGCCTTGCCGAGCTCGTAGGCGGTGGCGAGACCGGCGATGCCGCCGCCCACCACGACCACCTTGGCGGCGGCCTTCCCCTTCAGGTGGAAGTCACCCCTGCTCGGGGCACGGAAGGCCGGTTCGCGCCCTGCGGCCTGGGCCGTGGGGGCGAGGCCGAGCGCCCCCATGGTGGCGAACATCGCGCCTGCCCCGCCGGACAGACCGACGTTGCGCAGAAAGGTACGGCGGCTCGCGCCCGGTGTCGCGGGCGAGTGGTGCGAAGCGTGAGTCATGTCCCGGCTCCCCTTCGGATCTTGAGGTTGCCGGGATCCTGGCAAGGGTGTGTTACGGGCCGTCAGCTACTCGTGTATCCCGCACGTTTCCCTGTGTTCACCCCGCCCGCCACATCCGCGACTATTGGTCCAGACCTTGACATGGCCACACCGCGTCCCTACCGTCACTGGGCAACAAGTTCAGACACTCGCCCCACATTCATGTACGAGAACGTCCTGAACCCTTCACGGGAAGGCATCCCCCATGCGCACCCGCACCCTGTTCCCCGCCCTGCTGGCCACCGTCCTCGCCACCGGCACGCTCACCCTCTCCTTAGCCGGTCCGGCAGGGGCCGCGACGGTCATCGAGGTGAGCACCGCCGCGCAGCTGAAGGCGGCGCTCACCGCGGCCGCTCCCGGCGACACCATCCACCTCGCGGACGGCACGTACACCGGAAACTTCAAGGCACTCGTGCCCGGCACCGCCTCCGCGCGCATCACCCTCACCGGCTCGGCGGGGGCGGTGCTCACGGCCGGCGGCGGCTACGGCCTGCACCTCAACGGCGCCTCGTACTGGACGGTGAAGGGCCTCACCGTCACCGGCGGCCAGAAGGGAATCGTGGCCGACAGCGCCAACGGCGTGATCATCGACTCGGTGACCGTGCACGATCTGGACATGGAAGGGGTGCACTTCCGCAAGTCCAGCAGCGACGGCGTCCTTCGCGCCTCCCGGATCTACGACACCGGGCACGACGGCCGCGGCATGGGCGAGGGCGTCTACGTCGGCACCGCGGGAGACCTCTCCGACCGGAGCGACCGGGTGCAGATCCTGGACAACACCATCGGTCCGGGCGTCGGCGGCGAGAACGTCGACATCAAGGAAGGCACCACCGGTGCGCGCATCGCCGGGAACACCTTCGACGGCAGCGGACTGACCGGCGCCAACTACGACGACTCCTGGGTCGACGTGAAGGGCAACGCCGTCCTGGTCGAGGGCAACCACGGCTCCCGTACGACCGCCAACGGCTACGAGACGCACTCCCAGCAGAGCGGCTGGGGCTGCGGAACCGTCTTCCGCAACAACACCTCGGACCTGTCCGGCTCGACGGGCGACAAGCGGCTCGCGTTCAACGTCACCAACTACAGCGCGAGCTGCCCCACGACGGTCTACGCGAACAACACCGTCTCCGGCGGCTACGGCCTGACCAACATCGCCGTCACCCCGTAGCGGCGCCCCGGACACGCATGAGGCCCGCCCCCCGAAGGGAGCGGGCCTCACCGTCATCTACTGCAGCCGATGACCGGCCGGAAGGTCAGAGCGTCAGCTCTGGCCGCCCGCCAGCTTCTCGCGCAGGGCAGCCAGGGCCTCGTCCGACGCCAGGGCGCCGGAGTTGTCCGCGGACTCCGAGGAGTACGAGCCGCCACCGCTGCCGCCCGAGGCAGCCGGAGCGCTGCCGGCCGGGGCGGCAGCGCCCTCGGCAGCAGCGGCCTCGTCGGCCTCGCGGGACTTGATGACCTGGGCCTGGTGCTGCTCGAAGCGCTGCTGCGCCTCGGCGTACTGGGTCTCCCAGACCTCGCGCTGAGCCTCGAAGCCCTCGAGCCAGTCGTTGGTCTCGGGGTCGAAGCCCTCGGGGTAGATGTAGTTGCCCTGGTCGTCGTACGACGCGGCCATGCCGTACAGCGTCGGGTCGAACTCGACCGAGGCCGGGTCGCCACCGAAGGACTCGTTGGCCTGCTTCAGCGAGAGGCTGATGCGACGACGCTCGAGGTCGATGTCGATGACCTTGACGAAGATCTCGTCGTTGACCTGGACGACCTGCTCCGGGATCTCCACGTGGCGCTCGGCCAGCTCGGAGATGTGGACCAGGCCCTCGATGCCCTCGTCGACGCGCACGAACGCACCGAACGGAACGAGCTTGGTGACCTTACCGGGAACGACCTGCCCGATCTGGTGCGTACGGGCGAACTGCTGCCACGGGTCTTCCTGCGTCGCCTTGAGCGACAGGGACACGCGCTCGCGGTCCATGTCCACGTCGAGGACCTCGACGGTGACTTCCTGGCCGACCTCGACAACCTCGGAGGGGTGGTCGATGTGCTTCCAGGACAGCTCGGAGACGTGCACGAGACCGTCGACGCCACCCAGGTCCACGAAGGCACCGAAGTTGACGATCGAGGAGACGACGCCGGAGCGGACCTGACCCTTCTGGAGGGTCGTGAGGAACGTCTGGCGGACCTCGGACTGGGTCTGCTCGAGCCAGGCACGGCGGGACAGGACCACGTTGTTGCGGTTCTTGTCCAGCTCGATGATCTTGGCCTCGAGCTCCTTGCCCACGTACGGCTGGAGGTCGCGGACGCGGCGCATCTCGACGAGCGACGCCGGCAGGAAGCCACGGAGGCCGATGTCGAGGATGAGACCACCCTTGACGACCTCGATGACGGTACCGGTGACGATGCCGTCTTCTTCCTTGATCTTCTCGATGGTGCCCCAGGCACGCTCGTACTGAGCGCGCTTCTTCGAGAGGATCAGGCGGCCTTCCTTGTCCTCCTTCTGGAGAACCAGGGCCTCGATCTCGTCGCCGACCTTGACGACCTCGTTCGGGTCGACGTCGTGCTTGATCGAGAGCTCGCGGCTCGGGATGACGCCTTCGGTCTTGTAACCGATGTCGAGGAGAACCTCGTCCCGGTCAACCTTGACGATGACACCGTCAACGATGTCGCCGTCGTTGAAGTACTTGATCGTCTCGTCGATCGCCGCGAGGAACGCGTCCGCGTCGCCGATGTCGTTGACCGCAACCTGCGGAGTGGTGGCGGTGGTCTCGGTGCTGCTCGTCATGTGGGAAAGGGCTCCGGTACGGACAGTGAGTCGTAGGTACTGCTACGCCGAGAGCCCGTATCGCCTCTGCAGAAGCCGGACAGCCTGGGAAGCGCCGGTCCCGTGGACCGGGAGGCGCCTCTCGTGAACCGAGGGGACATACATACAGATGCGAGCGCGGCCTGCTAGGTCTGAGGCGCGCAGGCTCGCAGCGCAACTTGTAGCATACGGGGGCAGCAGGGCACGGTCAATGCGCGAAGGCGCACACCAGGGGCGGAACGACCCATACCCGGCACAACTCAGGTTCACCGAGGCCACATCGGCCCCGGAGATGTTCCGGACACACGGGTTCCGCACACACCGGTCCCCCCTGGTACGTACCGCGTACGACGGGGTGAAGGCAAACTACAACGACGGACACGATGAGCCAAGAGATCTACGCGGCCGAACCCGAGGCGACACGCCGCAGCGCCGACGAGGCCGAGAGCAGCCGGGCCAGCCGCGGCTGGTGGGACCGCAACGCCGACGAGTACCAGAACGACCACGGCGGCTTCCTGGGCGACGACCGCTTCGTCTGGGGTCCGGAGGGGCTCGACGAGGCCGAGGCCGGGCTGCTCGGACCCGCCGGGTCGCTCAAGGGCCTCGACGTCCTGGAGATCGGCGCCGGCGCGGCGCAGTGCTCGCGCTGGCTCGCCGCGCAGGGTGCCCGGCCGGTCGCGCTCGACCTCTCCCACCGCCAGCTCCAGCACGCACTGCGGATCGGTGACGGCATTCCGCTGGTCGAGGCGGACGCGGGGGTGCTGCCCTTCCGGGACGGCTCCTTCGACCTGGCCTGCTCCGCCTACGGCGCGGTGCCGTTCGTCGCCGACCCGGTCCAGGTGTTCCGCGAGGTCCACCGGGTGCTGCGCCCCGGCGGCCGCTGGGTCTTCTCCGTCACGCACCCGGTCCGCTGGGCGTTCCCCGACGAGCCGGGGCCCGAAGGCCTGTCCGTCGCCGCCTCGTACTTCGACCGCACCCCCTACGTGGAGCAGGACGAACGGGGCGAGGCGGTGTACGTGGAACACCACCGCACGCTCGGCGACCGGGTGCGGGACGTGGTGGCGGGCGGCTTCCGCCTGGCCGACCTGGTCGAACCGGAGTGGCCCGCGTGGAACCACCAGGAGTGGGGCGGCTGGTCACCTCTGCGCGGCAACCTGATCCCGGGGACCGCGATCTTCGTCTGCGTACGGGACTGAGCGCCGGGACGGCTCCGAGGAGTCCGTGCCGGGGAGCGGGCCCCTGGGCCCCCGTCATCGTCCGCGCACGGGGCCGGGCGCCGGAACCCCTGTTCTTCGTCCGCGCACGGGGCTGAGCGCCGTCCGGTGACCGGGCCGCGGCCCCCGCGTACGAGACTGGGGGCGTGATCCGCACCGACGCCCTGGACCAGTTGCCCGTCCGCACCGCCGTGCCCGCGCTGCGGCGGGCGCTCGACGACCGCGGGGTCGCGGTGCTGTGCGCACCGCCCGGCACCGGCAAGACCACCCTCGTCCCGCTGGTCCTGGCCGGTCTGACCGGCCAGGGCCCGGCGCGCCGCGTCGTGGTCGCCGAACCACGGCGGATCGCCGCGCGCGCCGCGGCCCGGCGCATGGCGTGGCTGCTGGGCGAGCGGACCGGCGAACGGGTCGGGTTCACCGTGCGCGGGGAGCGCGTCGTGGGGCCGGACACGGTGGTGGAGGTCCTCACCACCGGGGTGCTGCTCCAGCGGCTCCAGCGCGACCAGGAACTCGCGGGCGTCGACGTGGTGATCATCGACGAGTGCCACGAGCGCCATCTGGACGCGGACACGGTGGCCGCGTTCCTCCTGGACGTACGGGAGGCGATCCGGCCCGACCTGCGCCTGGTCGCCGCGTCGGCGACCACGGACGCGGAAGGCTGGGCGCGGCTGCTCGGCGACGCTCCGGTGATCGAGGCGCGGGGCGTGTCGCACCCGGTGGAGGTGGTGTGGGCCCCGCCCGCCCGTCCGGTGCGGCCGCCGCACGGGATGCGGGTCGATCCGGCGCTGCTGACCCATGTCGCCTCCGTGGTGCGGCGGGCGCTGGCCGAGCGGGACGGCGACGTGCTGTGTTTCCTGCCGGGGGTCGGCGAGATCGGCAGGGTCGCCGGTCAGCTGTCCGGGGTGGCCGCCGAGGTGCTGCAGGTGCATGGGCGGGCCCCGGCGGCCGTGCAGGACGCCGTGCTGGCGGGTTCGTCGGAGGGGCGGCGGGTGGTGCTGGCGACCTCGGTGGCGGAGTCGTCGCTGACCGTGCCGGGGGTGCGGACCGTCGTCGACTCGGGGCTGGCGCGGGAACCGCGCACCGATCACGCGCGGGGGCTGAGCGCCCTGACGACGGTGCGGGCCTCGCAGGCGGCGGGCCGCCAGCGGGCGGGCCGGGCCGGCCGCGAGGCTCCGGGGACGGTCTACCGCTGCTGGGAGCAGGCGGAGGACGGGCGGCTCGCCCGGTTCCCCTCCCCCGAGATCAAGGTGGCCGATCTGGCCGCGTTCGCCCTCCAGGCGGCCTGCTGGGGCGATCCGGACGCCGCGGGGCTCGCGCTGCTGGACCCGCCGCCGGCCGGTGCGATGGCCGCGGCGCGCGAGGTGCTGACGGCGGTCGGCGCGGTGGAGGCCGGGGGGAAGGTGACCGACCGGGGCGTACGGATGTCCCGGCTGGGGCTGCACCCACGGCTGGCCCGGGCGCTGTTGGACGGGGCGGCCGAGGTCGGGGGGCGCCGGGCCGCGGAGGTGGTGGCGCTGCTCAGCGAGGAACCGCCGCGGGACTACGGCGACGATCTCGCGGCCGCGCTCCGTGCCGCGCGACGCGGCCAGGACGGCTACGCGGGGCGCTGGCGGCAGGAGGTGCGGCGGCTCTCGTCCTCGCTGAAGGGCGGCTCCTCGGCGGGCGGCTCCTCCACGGGCGGCTCCACGGCGAAGGGCGGCTCCTCGGCGGGCGGCGACGGCGGGTCCGGCCCGTCCGGTACCGATGATGCCGCCGCGGGCCTGGTGGCGGCTCTGGCGTTTCCCGAGCGGGTGGCGCGGGCCAGGGGCGAGGGGACGTTCCTGATGGCGTCCGGCACGGGCGCGGAGCTGCGGGACGGATCGCGACTGCGCAGTGCGACGTGGCTGGCGGTCGCGGTCGCGGACCGTCCGGCGCACGCCGCGTCCGCGCAGGTCCGGCTCGCGGCCGTCATCGACGAGGACACGGCACGGCTGGCGGCCGGGCACCTGCGGTTCGCGGGCGAGGAGGTCCGCTGGGACGGCCAGGACGTGGTGGCCCGCCGGGTGGAGCGGCTCGGCGCCGTCGAACTGTCGGCGCGCCCGCTGAAGCGGCCGGATCCCGCGCTGGTCCGCGAGGCCCTGGTGGAGGGACTGCGGCGGGAGGGTCTGGGGCTGCTGCGCTGGAGCCGGGACACGGGACAGCTGCGGGAGCGGCTGGCCTTCCTCCACCGGGAGCTCGGCGCACCCTGGCCGGACGTCTCGGACGAGGCGCTGCTGGACCGTACCGGGCATTGGCTGGAGCCCGAGCTGTCGCGGGCCCGCCGGCGCTCGGACCTGGCCGGGATCGACGCCGGGCAGGCGCTGCGACGGCTGCTGCCGTGGGCGACCGGGGAGGCGGCACGGCTGGAGGAGCTGGCCCCGGAGCGGATCGAGGTGCCGAGCGGTTCACGGATCAGGGTGGAGTACGGCGGTCCGCAGCCCGTCCTCGCGGTGAAGCTGCAGGAGCTGTTCGGTCTCCAGGAGACCCCGCGGGTGGCCGGCGTCCCGGTCCTGGTGCACCTGCTCTCCCCCGCCGGGCGCCCGGCGGCGGTGACGGCGGATCTCGCGTCGTTCTGGCGGGAGGGCTACAAGGCGGTGCGGGCCGAGCTGCGCGGCCGCTATCCGAGGCATCCGTGGCCCGAGGACCCGACGACGGTGGAGGCGACCCGCTTCACCAAGGCCCGGCTCAGGCGGGAGTAGGCGCCGGGTCGGGGACGGGGTCGGACGCGGGTCGCGGCTGTGCTCGCCCCGGCCGCCGGGAGCGTGCCTCCAGCCACAGCGAAAGGGCCAGCAGCCCGCAGCCGAGGACGAGGAAGCCCCAGGGCAGGTACGAGGTCAGCAGCAGGACGAGCAGCCGCTGGGACTTGACGAGGTCGACGATCGAGACGACGTAGTCCTCGCGCATCTTCACGTGCCCGGCGAACACGGTGACGGTGTCCTGGGACATGCCCATCGCCTTCGCGTTCCGCAGCTCCTCCTTGTGCACCTCCTCGCCGTTGACCGGCGCCCCGGTGACCGGGTCGACCCAGAACATCCGCTTGGTGGTGTACCAGCGGCTGATGCCGGTCTTGGCGAGCTGCTCCGGGGTGATGCCCTCGATCGGCATCGTCTTCGGCATGGGGACCTTGGTCCATGGGACGGTCTGCTCGAAGTAGTAGACGTCCATGCCCCGGAAGTCGCGGGTGCCCTTGTAGTGGATGGGCGAGCTGGTGCGGGTCTGGGCGTCGAAGTACTGGTAGTCGCGCTTCTCCGTGAGGAAGGGCCACTTGAACTCGATGCCCTCGCGGCTCACCGGGTCGCCGTCGACCATCTCGCCCGTGGCGTGGACCGGGTCCTGGCTGTGCGCGTCGAAGATGTAGCGCTCGGGGATCTTGGAGACCATCTTGCCGTCGGGGCCCTGCACGTACGAGAGGGCGTCCCACACGACGACGTCGCGGCCGGCGCTGCGCTCGATCTTCTCGGACTCCTCCACGTTGCCCTTGAGGGTCTGCACGATGGTGATCTTGTCGACCTTCTTGGCCGTGAGGGTGCTGTAGTCGAGCAGGGTCGCGGGCTTCGCCTCCAGCACGGTCTCCTGGTACTGGTTCGGCGGGATCTTCGCGAGCCGCGGGAAGGCGTACCAGCGCAGCAGCGGCGACAGCGCGGCGAAGAAGACGGCGAAGGCCAGGAGTACGAGGCCGGCTCGGCTGCGCATGGGTGTCCTTCCTCTGCGTTCCGCGGCACTAGTTCTTCGGCCCGGGGACCGTGGTCAGCAGGGGTTCGGGCGAGGTCTCCCCGGGTGGCGCGCCGATCGCGCTGATGGTGAGGACGAGGGCGAGGGCGGCGGCCAGTCCGATGGCGGCGGCGACCAGTGCACGCATGCTCGTCCTCCCGGGGCGCGGAACTGATGGGTCGTCAGGGCTGGGGCACCGTAGCAACTCCGGCCGGAGATGAGAACACGTAGAACAGCCCCTTGGCCGGGTGCCGGCGAAGGGGCTGTTCGGGGCGGTGGGGCCCTGGTGTGCGTGGGTCAGGCGGCAGGGGCCTGGACCGTGAGCTCGATGACGACCGTGGCGCCGCCCTCGGTGGTCAGGCGCAGCTTGTACGTGCCCGCGGCGCCGTCGGCGTAGATGTGCGACAGGGTGAGCTTGCCGTCGGCGTCCGTGGTCAGCACGAGGGTGCGGACCGGGTTCCCGGCGTCGTCCGTGAAGTACGGGCCCTTGCCGTTCTCCACCGGCTTGTCATCGTCGGTGATCATGGTGGCGGTGACGGCGACCCGGTCGGCGGCGGCGCCCTTGTACGTGGCCGCGGCGGTGACGTCGGCGAACGTCTGGCCCGCCACGGCGGTCAGCTCCGCGGTGCCCGTCCTGGCGATGGCGTCGGCCTGCCGGGCGGTGACGGTCGCCGGGTAGCTGACGGCGGGCAGCGAGGTGCCGGTCGCCGTCGCGCGCACGGTGAACGCACCCGTCTTCTCGCCCGCCTTCAGCACCGGTGCGGTGACGGTGCCGTCGGACCCGGTGACGAGGGTGACGGACTTCTTCGCGCCGTCGAACGTGGTGTCCGTGTCACCGACGACGGTGAAGGTCACGGACACCTTGGCGAGCGGCTTGCCGAGGTTGCTCTTCGCCCGGACCTTGATCCGCTGGGCGAAGGCGTCGCCCGCCGTGGCGGTCAGTTCGCCGGTGCCCGCGTTCTGCACGGCGGCGAGCGCCGGGGTCGGCGTGGGCTCGGGGGTCGGGGCGGGGGACGTCGTCGAGCCGCCAGGACCGCTGCCCGGCTGCGTGGGGGTGGGGCTCGGCTTGGCCGGGGGGTGGGGCGTCGGGGTGGGAGTCGGCGTACCGGACGGCGAGGGCGACGGGGAGGAGGACGGGCCGCCGCCATGGGTGCCGGTGCCGAGGTCCGGGAGCGTGCCCGTGCCGGTGTCGGCGGGCAGGACGCCGGTGCCGTCCGGCACCTCGTGGGTGCCCCGGTTGTAGTACGCGAACCAGGAGCGGACGGTACGCAGGTACTCGTCCGAGTGGTTGTAGCTCAGGACCGCCCGGTCGACGTCGGCGGCGAGCGACAGGTCGCGGGAGCCGGCGCAGAGATAGCGCCCGGCGGCGAGCGCCGCGTCGTAGATGTTGTTGGGGTCCCGGCGGCCGTCGGCGTTGCCGTCCTGGCCCCAGGTCTCCCAGGTGGACGGGATGAACTGCATCGGGCCGACCGCCCGGTCGTGCGTGGAGTCCCCGTCGTAGGCACCGTGGTCGGTGTCCTTGATCAGGGCGAACCCCTGGCCGTTGAGGGCCGGGCCGAGGATCGGCGAGAAGGTGGTGCCCTGCGCGTCGACGCGGCCGCCGCGGGCCTGTCCCGACTCGACCTTGCCGATCGCGGCGAGGAGCTGCCACGGCAGCCGGCAGGCGGCGTCCGTGACGCCGATGGTCTGCTGGGCCTTCTTGTACGCCGCCAGGACCGACGCCGGTATGCCCGACTCCGCGCTGCCCGTCACCGGCAGATTGACGGAGGCGCCCGGCTTGTCGGGCGTGGCCAGCGGCGGAAGGTCGGTGAAGTAGGGCGAGTTGCCGGACGCGGCACCGTCACCCGAGGGCGTCGAACCGGCGGTCGGCTGGTCCCCGTCGGACGCGATCAGAGGCGAACCGGGGCCCTGCGAAGCGGTGAGTGCCGCCACAGCCGCGGCCGCCACGGCAGTCGTGGTCGCCCCTCTGCGCAGCCGGCGACCGAATTGCGCTGCCATAACGTGTGGCCCTCCCCCTCGTCAGCTGTCCGCGCTCCCCTGCGCCTGGACTCAGGCGACCCTACGGCAACTTGTGCCGCGCGCACACAGCGGCCTGACCGCTTCTTACTGGTTTCTCACCTTCGGGTCCGCAAGTTGTCCGGTTGGTGAAAGATTCGTGACGACGGCTCGCGCATACTTCCCCCATGCCGTTCACGCTCAGCCACGCCGCAGCCGTCCTCCCCGGCGTCCGCCGCGACGGAACAGGGCGCGGACCGCTCCTCGCCTCGGCTCTCGTCGCCGGCTCGTTCGCCCCCGACGTGACGTACTACGCGGACACCGCCGTACCGGGCGCCATGGAGTTCGGGCAGGTCACCCACGCCTGGTGGGGCGTGTTCACGGTGGACGTCCTGATCACCGCGGCGACCGTGGCGCTGTGGCTGCTGCTGCGCGAACCCCTCGTGGCGCTCCTGCCCTCGGGATGGCAGGGGCGGGTGCACGCATGGGTCCGCGGGGCCCGGCGCCCACCGGAGCACGGGCCTCGCGGCCTGCGGGACGGTGTGTGGTTCGTGGTCTCGGCCGTCATCGGGGCGGCCACCCATGTCTGCTGGGACGCCTTCACCCACCACGACCGGTGGGGGGTGCGGCTGATCCCGGTGCTGGACCACCAGGTGGGCGGATACCCGGTGTTCCAACTGGTGCAGTACGGCAGTTCGGCCCTGGCTCTGACGGTGCTCGTGTGGTTCACCGGGTCCGGGCTGCGCCGGACCGGGGCCCTTCCGGTACCGGCGTCCGTACCCGCCCTGGGACCCCGGGAACGGTGGTGGGCGGGAGCGGCCATCGGGCTGTGCGTCCTGCTGGGCGCCGTGCACCGGTGCGCGCGCTGGTACGCGTACTTCGGACGCATCGACACCCCGCTCGACATCATCCCGACCGCCTGCTTCGGCGCGGGCGCGGGGCTCGCGGCCGGACTCGTCCTGTACGGGGTGTGGATGCGGCTGCGGCGCCGGGGCGCCCCCGCACCGGCGCACCCCGTCGCCGGCCCGGCCCGGGACGCGAGCCGGGCCGGCGACTGAGGGCACCGCAGGCGGCGTAGCCCCGCGTCAGTGAGCGGCGGACTCCCAGTCCCCGCCCACCCCGACCGACACGTCCAGCGGCGCCCGCAGCCGCACCGCCGCCGACATCTCGTGGCGCAGGATCTTCTCCACCCGCTCCCGCTCGCCCGTGGCGATCTCCAGCACGATTTCGTCATGCACCTGGAGCAGCATCCGCGACTTCAGCTTCGCGTCGGTCAGCGCCCGGTCGACGTGGAGCATGGCGACCTTGACGATGTCCGCGGCCGTGCCCTGGATCGGTGCGTTGAGTGCCATCCGCTCGGCCGTCTCACGGCGCTGACGGTTGTCGCTGTTGAGGTCCGGCAGGTAGCGGCGACGGCCGAAGATCGTCTCCGTGTAGCCGGTGGCCCGGGCCTCCTCCACCACCCGGCGCAGATAGTCACGGACCCCGCCGAACCGCTCGAAGTACGTGTCCATCAGGCCCCGGGCCTCGCCCGCCTCGATGTTCAGCTGCTGGGAGAGACCGAACGCGGACAGCCCGTACGCCAGCCCGTAACTCATGGCCTTGATCTTGCGCCGCATCTCCGGGTCGACCGCGGACTTCCCGACGCCGAAGACCTGCGAGGCGACCGTGGTGTGCAGGTCCTCGCCGGACGTGAACGCCTCGATCAGGCCCGCGTCCTCGGACAGGTGCGCCATCACCCGCAGCTCGATCTGGCTGTAGTCCGCCGTCATCAGCGTCTCGAAGCCCTCGCCGACGACGAAGCCCCGGCGGATCGCCCGGCCCTCGTCCGTACGGACGGGGATGTTCTGCAGATTGGGGTCGGTGGAGGACAGCCGGCCGGTCGCCGCCACCGTCTGGTTGAACGTGGTGTGGATACGGCCGTCCGCCGCGATCGTCTTGACCAGGCCCTCGACCGTCACCCGCAGCTTCGCCTGCTCGCGGTGGCGCAGCATGATCACCGGCAGCTCGTGCTCGGTCTGCGCGGCCAGCCACGCCAGGGCGTCGGCGTCGGTGGTGTACCCCGTCTTCGTCTTCTTCGTCTTCGGCAGGTTCAGCTCGCCGAAGAGGACCTCCTGGAGCTGCTTGGGGGAACCGAGGTTGAACTCACGGCCCACCGCGGCGTGCGCCTCCTTCACCGCCTGCTGCACGGCGCCCGCGAACTGCTGCTCCATACCTTCCAGATGGGCCCGGTCGGCCGCGATGCCGTGCCGCTCCAGACGGGCCAGCAGGATCGATGTCGGCAGCTCCATGTCGTGCAGCAGCTCGGCGGCGCCGACCTCCTTCAGCCGCGTCGTGAACGCGTCACCGAGGTCGAGGACGGCACGGGCCTGCGTCATCAACGCGTCGGCCTCGGCCTGGTCGTCCGCACCGAACGCCAGCTGGCCGTCGGACGACGCCGCCGGCGCCAGCTCCCGCCCCAGGTACTCCACGGCCAGGGCGTCCAGCGCGAAGGAGCGCCGGCCCGGCTTGACCAGGTACGCGGCGAGCGCGGTGTCCATCGAGACGCCCTCGGTCCGCCAGCCGTGCTCCGGGAAGACCCGCATCACGCTCTTCGCGTTGTGCATGACCTTCGGCCGGTCCGGGTCCGCGATCCACGCCGCGAACGCCTGCTCGTCCGCCTCGTCGAGCCGCGCCGGGTCGAACCAGGCGGCGGCCCCGCCGGCCGCGGCGAGCGCGATCTCCGTGACCGTGCCGCTGCCGAGCGCCCAGGTGTCGACCGTGGCGACGCCGAGCGGCTGGGAGCCGTGCTCGGCCAGCCACGGCGCGAGCTCGCCCGCGCCCAGCACCGAACCGTCCAGCGCGATGCCCGCGGCCGGCGCCGGAGCCTCGTCCTCGGCCTTGCCCGGGTCCACCGCGAGCAGCCGCTCACGCAGGCTCGGGTTTCGGATCTCCAGCACGTCGAGCACCCCGGTGACCGCCGTGCGGTCGTACGGAGCGCGCTCCAGGTCGGACGGGGTCTTCGCCAGCTCCACATCGCGGACCATCTCGGTCAGCCGCCGGTTCAGCCGCACCGCGTCCAGGTGGTCGCGGAAATTCTGCCCGGCCTTCCCCTTGACCTCCTCGGCGCGCGCCACCAGCTCGTCGAACGAACCGAACTGGTTGATCCACTTCGCGGCCGTCTTCTCACCCACCCCGGGGATGCCCGGAAGGTTGTCCGAGGGGTCACCGCGCAGCGCCGCGAAGTCCGGGTACTGCTGCGGGGTGAGCCCGTACTTCTCCTCGACCTTCGCGGGCGTGAACCGCGTCAGCTCGGAGACGCCCTTGGTCGGGTAGAGCACCGTCACGTTGTCCGTGATCAGCTGGAACGAGTCCCGGTCGCCGGTGACGATCAGCACCTCGAACCCGGCCGCCTCGGCCTGGGTCGCCAGCGTCGCGATGACGTCGTCCGCCTCGAAGCCGTCGACCGCGAAACGCTCGGCGTGCATCGCGTCCAGCAGCTCGCCGATCAGCTCGACCTGGCCCCGGAACTCGTCCGGCGTCTTCGAACGGTTCGCCTTGTACTCCGGGAACTCCTGTGAGCGCCACGTCTTGCGCGACACGTCGAACGCCACCGCGAAATGCGTCGGCGCCTCGTCACGCAACGTGTTCGCCAGCATCGACGCGAAGCCGTACACCGCGTTCGTCGGCTGTCCCGCCCCCGTCGTGAAATTCTCCGCAGGCAGCGCAAAGAACGCCCGGTACGCCAGGGAGTGCCCGTCCATCAGGAGCAGGCGCGGTCGGTTGTCTGCCGTCTTCTTCGATGCCGTCTCAGCCACACCCCGATCCTGCCACGTACCACTGACAATCCGGACCGGCGACCGCCCCGGGCCGCCGACGGCGGCGCGGCGGGCGGCCCGCCCCGGCCGCGTGCCAGGATCGAGGAGAAGGAATCACCCCCAGCGGACCGCACCCGGGTCCGCGGCAGGCCCGAAGGAGAGCACGATGGCCACCAAGCCGCCCGCGGGAGACCCGGTCCAGGACGCGCCCCGCGTCGAGCCGGCCCAGCACGCCGCCGCCGGGCTGCCCGCCGTCGCCCACAGCCTGCGCGTCGCCCAGCGGCAGATGGGCGTCCGCCGTGCCGCGCAGACCCTCCTCAAGGTCAACCAGAAGGACGGCTTCGACTGCCCCGGCTGCGCCTGGCCCGAAACCGACAAGCGGCACACCGCCGAATTCTGCGAGAACGGCGCCAAGGCCGTCGCCGAAGAGGCCACCCTGCGCCGCGTCACCCCGGACTTCTTCGCCGCGCACCCCCTCGCCGACCTCGCGACCCGCAGCGGCTACTGGCTCGGCCAGCAGGGCCGCATCACGCAACCCATGTATCTGCCCGAGGGCGCCGACCGGTACGAGGCCGTGACCTGGGAGCGCGCCTTCGCCGTCATCGCCGAGGAAATCGGCGCACTCGGCTCCCCCGACGAAGCCCTCTTCTACACCTCCGGGCGCACCAGCAACGAGGCCGCGTTCCTGCTCCAGCTCTTCGCCCGCGAATTCGGCACCAACAACCTGCCCGACTGCTCCAACATGTGCCACGAGTCGTCCGGCTCGGCCCTCACCGAGACCATCGGCGTCGGAAAGGGTTCCGTCTCCCTGGAGGACCTCCACCACGCCGATCTGATCATCGTCGCCGGACAGAACCCCGGGACCAACCACCCCCGGATGCTCTCCGCCCTGGAGAAGGCCAAGTCCGCCGGAGCGAAGATCATTTCGGTGAACCCGCTGCCCGAGGCCGGACTCGAACGCTTCAAGAACCCGCAGACCCCCCTCGGCATGGTCAAGGGCGCGGCACTGTGCGACCTGTTCCTCCAGATCCGCATCGGCGGCGACCAGGCCCTCTTCCGGCTCCTCAACAAGATGATCCTCGCGACCGAGGGCGCCGTCGACGAGGTCTTCGTGGCCGGACACACCCACGGCTACGAGGAGTTCGCCGCCGCGGCCGCCGAAGCGGACTGGGAGCAGACCCTCGCCGCGACCGGCCTCGAACGCACCGCCATCGAAGAGGCCCTCGCCCTGGTCCTCGCGTCGAAGCGCACCATCGTGTGCTGGGCCATGGGCCTCACCCAGCACAAGCACTCCGTGGCCACCATCCGCGAAGTCGTCAACTTCCTGCTGCTGCGCGGCAACATCGGCCGGCCCGGCGCCGGCGTCTGCCCCGTGCGCGGCCACTCCAACGTCCAGGGCGACCGCACCATGGGCATCTTCGAGCGGCCCGCACCCGCGTTCCTCGACGCCCTCGACAGGGAATTCTCCATCACCTCACCGCGGCACCACGGCTACGACGTCGTCCGCTCCATCCAGGCCCTGCGCGACGGTGACGCCAAGGTCTTCTTCGCCATGGGCGGCAACTTCGTCGCCGCCTCCCCCGACACCGACGTCACCGAGGCCGCCATGCGCAACGCGCGCCTCACCGTCCACGTCTCGACCAAACTCAACCGCTCCCACGCCGTCACCGGCGCCCGCGCCCTGATCCTGCCCACCCTGGGCCGCACCGACAAGGACGTCCAAGCCGGCGGCAAGCAGTTCGTGACCGTCGAGGACTCCATGAGCAAGGTGCACGCCTCCCGCGGCAACCTCACCCCCGCGAGCCCCCACCTGCTCTCCGAACCCGCCATCGTCGCCCGCCTCGCCCGCGCCGTGCTCGGCCCCGCCTCCACCACCCCGTGGGAGGAGTTCGAGAAGGACTACGCGACGATCCGCGACCGCATCTCCCGCGTCGTCCCCGGCTTCGAGAACTTCAACGCCCGCGTCGCCCACCCCGACGGATTCACCCTCCCGCACGCCCCCCGCGACTCCCGCCGCTTCCCCACCGCCACCGGCAAGGCGAACTTCACCGCCGCCCCCGTCGAGTTCCCCGACCTCCCCGAAGGCCGCCTCCTGTTGCAGACCCTGCGCTCGCACGACCAGTACAACACCACCATCTACGGCCTCGACGACCGCTACCGCGGCATCAAGGGCGGCCGCCGCGTCGTCCTCGTCAACCCCGACGACGCCGCCGCCCTCGGCCTCGCCGACGGCTCCTACACCGACCTCGTCAGCGAATGGAAGGACGGAGCCGAACGGCGCGCCCCCGGCTTCCGCGTCGTCCACTACCCCACCGCCCGGGGCTGCGCCGCCGCCTACTACCCGGAGACCAACGTCTTGGTCCCCCTCGGCTCCACCGCCGACACCAGCAACACCCCCGCCAGCAAGTCCGTCGTGGTGCGCTTCGAGAACGTGCGCTGACACTCTCCGGGCGGGCACACTAAGCGCCCGCTCAGTCGTCTGATAAGAACAGTGCACACAGGAACGTGCACACAGCAGCGAACCACCGCAGACGATCGGAGCCGGACCCATGGGCGAGCACACCACACCCCAGTTCCCCCAGGAGATCATCGACGAGTACGCCGCCCTCGGCGTCGACCTGCCCGCCCTCTTCTCCGCGGGCCACCTCGGCGAACGCATGGGCGTCCGGATCACCGAAGCCTCCGCGGAACGCGTCGTCGGCACCATGCCCGTCGAAGGCAACACCCAGCCCTACGGACTCCTGCACGGCGGCGCCTCCGCCGTCCTCGCCGAGACCCTCGGCTCCGTCGGCAGCATGCTCCACGGCGGCGCCACCAAGGTCGCCGTCGGCGTCGACCTGAACTGCACCCATCACCGAGGGGCACGGAGCGGCCTCGTCACCGGCGTCGCCACCCCCGTACACCGCGGCCGCACCACCGCCACGTACGAGATCGTCATCACCGACGAACACGACAAGCGCGTCTGCACCGCCCGCCTCACCTGCCTCCTGCGCGACGCCCCCAAGCCCGACGCCGCCTGACCCCCCACCACCCCGCACCACCCCTGCCCGGCCGGAGCACGAACCCGGCCGGGCAGCGCCATACCCGGGCACAACCACCGCCCCCGACACAGAACTTGCACAACACCGGCGGACAACGCCCTTGACCACCCCCGCCGTTCCGTGGCCCACTCATCAGCCACGCCCCGCCTGCCCACCCACCACACCGCGTCGACCACACCACGCCGGACGTAACACTGCGTAACAAACCCGCAATGCGCACCCGGCCGACGCCGCACGACCGACCCGGCCCCGCAGGCACCGGGCACCTAGGCGCGCCCTCCCGCGCCCCCACACACCCCCACCGCGCGACAGCACCAAGATCGCTCAAGCCCCTTAGCAGAGCTGCGCGTTCTCAGCATGCGGTCACTTCACCGTCCGGTAAAAAGCCGTACATGTCCACACAGTCACCTCAAGCCTTGCTCAAGGGCATAACAAGACAGTCACATCCTGCGCCACCCCCATCCCCGACCCCCACCCCTGCCCTTAGAGTCACCGCCAGTCACCGCGCCGCCGGGCGCGTCTGCAGCACGGCCCTGTACCACCCCAGTACGGCCCGGCGAACGACACGGCACCTCAAGCAGAGGAGGCCGCGCCAGGGAAAGGACCTTTCGTGCGACACCGTTCTTTGCTCATCCTCACCACAGTGCTCACCACAGGAGCACTGACACTCACCGCCTGCGGGTCGCGCGACGACGACAAGAAGGACAGCAGCAGCGGCGACACCCAGACCGTCGTCATCGGCGTCGACGCACCGCTCACCGGTGACCTCTCCGCCCTCGGCCTCGGCATCAAGAACTCCGCCGACCTCGCCGCCAAGACGGCCAACAAGGACAAGACGGTCCCGGGCATCACCTTCGAGGTCCAGCCCCTCGACGACCAGGCCCAGCCCTCCGTCGGCCAGCAGAACGCCACCAAGTTCATCGACAACAAAAAGGTCGTCGGCGTCGTCGGCCCGCTGAACTCCGGCGTCTCCCAGTCGATGCAGAAGCCGCTCAACGACGCAGGCCTCACCCAGATCTCCCCCGCCAACACGGGCACCGAGCTCACCCAGGGCGACAACTGGAAGACCGGCGACAAGAAGCGCCCCTTCAAGACCTACTTCCGCACCGCCACCACGGACCAGATCCAGGGCGCCTTCGCCGCGAAGTACCTGTACAACAACGCGAAGATCAAGCAGGTCTACCTCATCGACGACCAGAAGCCCTACGGCGCCGGACTCGCCGCCTCCTTCAAGGCGACCTTCACCGGCCTCGGCGGCAAGATCGCCGGCTCCGACCACGTCAACCCCGACGACCGCGACTTCAACGCCGTCGTCACCAAGGTCAAGAAGTCCGGCGCCAAGGCCGTCTACTACGGCGGTGAGTACCCCGCCGGCGCACCCCTGAGCCAGCAGCTCAAGGACAGCGTCCAGATCCCCCTCATGGGCGGCGACGGCATGTACAGCGCCGACTTCATCAAGCTCAACAAGAAGGCCCAGGGCGACATCGCCACCTCCGTCGGCAAGCCCGTCGAAGAGCTCGACTCCGCCAAGAAGTTCATCGCCGACTACAAGACGGCCGGATACAAGGACGCCTACGAGGCCTACGGCGGCGGCACCTACGACGCCACCTGGGCCATCATCGAGGCCGTCAAGGCCGTCGTCGCCGCCAACGACGGCAAGCTCCCCGACGACGCCCGCGCCAAGGTCCTCGAAGCCGTCAGCAAGGTCAACTTCGAAGGCGTCACCGGCCCCGTCTCCTTCGACGAATTCGGCGACACCACCAACACCATGATGACCGCCTACCAGGTCGACGGCGGCAAGTGGACGTCCAAGCTCAGCGAGGCCTACAAGCCGTAACAAGCTCCCGGTCACTCACTGACTGACACCAGACCGCGCGGGAGCGCTACGAGCACTCCCGCGCGGTGCCATATCCGAACCACTCCACGGAGGCCCTGCGGTGCACGAACTGCCGCAACAGCTGGCCAATGGACTCATCCTCGGCGCGATGTACGGACTCATCGCGATCGGTTACACGATGGTCTACGGAATCATCCAGCTCATCAACTTCGCCCACGGCGAGATCTTCATGATCGGAGGCTTCGGAGCTCTCACCGTGTACCTCTGGATGCCGGCCGGCTCCAACCTCCTCGCGATCGTCCCCCTCATGATCATCGGCGGCGTCATATGCTCCGTCGCGGTCAGCGTCGCAGCCGAACGCTTCGCCTACCGGCCGCTGCGCACCGCACCCCGGCTCGCCCCGCTGATCACCGCGATCGGACTCTCCCTCGCACTCCAGCAGGCCATCTGGAAGTGGTACCCCAACGCCACGAAGGACCGCCCCTTCCCCCAGTTCAAGGGCGAAGCGTTCGACCTCTTCGGCGCCCACATCCAGCGCGGTGACCTCTTCGTCCTCATCGCCGCACCCGTCTGCATGATCGCCCTCGGCCTCTTCGTCTCCAAGACCCGCTCCGGCCGCGGCATGCAAGCCACCTCGCAAGACCCCGACACCGCCAAGCTCATGGGCATCAACACCGACCGCATCATCGTCATGGCCTTCGCCATCGGTGCCGCGTTCGCCGCCGTCGCCGCCGTCGCCTACGGGCTCAAGAACGGCCAGATCGGCTTCAAAATGGGCTTCCTCATGGGCCTCAAAGCCTTCACCGCAGCCGTACTCGGCGGCATCGGCAACATCTACGGCGCCATGCTCGGCGGAGTCGTACTCGGCGTCGCCGAATCCCTCGCCACCGGCTACATGAGCGACGTCCCCGGCATGGACCTCTTCGGCGGCGGCGCCTGGAAGGACGTATGGGCCTTCGTCCTCCTCATCGTCGTCCTGCTGCTCCGGCCCCAGGGCCTGCTCGGCGAACGCGTCGCGGATCGGGCGTGATACGGATGACCACCCAGAACGCACTCATCCCGCTGCCCGCGCCCCTCGCCCGGATCGCCACCGCCGCCGGCGCGGCCATCGCACTCGCCGGCACCTTCCTCCCCTGGACCTGGACCTCCGAATTCCCCGGCGACCTCACCGTCACCGGCTACCCCGGCGGCCTCCAGATCCTCACCCTCACCGCCGCGATCCTCACGCTCGTCTTCACGCTCGGCGGATACGGCATCCGAGGCCTGCGCTGGCTCACCCCCGGCGGCACCAACAGCCCCGTACGCCTCCTCGCCCTCGCCACCCTCGGCACCACCGGCTACACCCTCGGCGCCATCGCCTACGAACTCGGCGGCGTGGTCAACCTGGAACCCGGAGCCTGGGTCAGCGGCATCGGCGCGCTCATCGCCCTCCTCGCCGCCCTCGGACTCCCCAGCGACCAACCGCTCCCCGCCGACGAACCCCGGCCCGGCCCGTGGAAACTCTTCCGCAACAGCCTCGCCGCACCCTCCGTCGGCCGCGCCAAGACCCTCCCGGCCTGGGCCGAAATCCTGATCATCACCGGCGCCTTCGGCGTCGCGCTCTACATCTTCACCTTCGGCGTCGACATCCCCACCGAAGAATCCGAACAGTTCATCGGCTTCCTCATCACCGCAGGCTTCGCCTTCACCGCACTCACCCGGGCCGGACTCATCGCCCGCATCACCGCGCTGACCACGAAGCACCGCAACGTCACCCTCACCGCAGCCCTGGCCGCGGCCTTCTGCTTCCCCTTCACCCAGGACACCGCGGAATACGCCCTCATCGGTGCGAACATCCTCATCTTCGCCACCGTCGCACTCGGCCTCAACGTCGTCGTCGGCCTCGCGGGCCTCCTCGACCTCGGCTACGTCGCCTTCCTCGGCGTCGGCGCCTACACCGCCGCCCTTGTCTCCGGCGCACCCCTCTCCGCCATCGGCGTCCAGTTCCCCTTCTGGGCCGCCGTCCTCACCGGAGCCGTCGTCTCCCTGATCTTCGGCGTCCTCATCGGCGCCCCGACCCTGAGGCTGCGCGGCGACTACCTCGCCATCGTCACCCTCGGCTTCGGAGAGATCTTCCGCGTCACCGTCAACAACCTCAACGGCAACAGCGGACCCGACCTCACCAACGGCTCCCAGGGCATCCCCAGCATCCCCGACCTCGACTTCTTCGGATTCGACTTCGGACTCAGCCACGACGTCGGCCCCTTCACCCTCAGCAGGCCGGCCAACTACTACCTGCTGATGCTCGTCGTCACCGCCGTCGTCGTCCTCGTCTTCCGACGCTCCGGAGACTCCCGCATCGGCCGCGCCTGGGTCGCCATCCGCGAGGACGAGACCGCGGCCACCGCCATGGGCATCAACGCCTTCCGGCTCAAGCTCCTCGCCTTCGCCCTCGGCGCCACCCTCGCCGGACTCGCCGGCACCGTCCAGGCCCACGTCAACTACACCGTCACACCCGAGCAGTACCAGTTCGCCGGCTCCGTACCCCCGAACTCCGCCTTCCTCCTCGCCGCCGTCATCCTCGGCGGCATGGGAACCCTCAGCGGACCCTTCGTCGGCGCCGCACTGCTCTACCTCATCCCGGCCAAGCTGCAGTTCATGCAGGACTACCAGCTCTTCCTCTTCGGCATCGCACTCATCCTCCTGATGCGCTTCCGCCCCGAAGGCCTGGTCGCCGACCGCAGGAAACAGCTCGAATTCCACGAGAACGACGAACCGATCGACGTGCCCGAACCACGGCAGTCCGAAGACAGCGGCGCAGGCATCGCCAAGGCGGGGGCGTGACCACCATGACCACCACCACGAAGACCGCCACCACCGTCCTCGACGCCAGCGGCGTCACCATGCGCTTCGGCGGACTCACCGCCGTACGGGGCGTCGACCTCACCGTCGACGCGGGCGAGATCGTCGGACTCATCGGCCCCAACGGCGCCGGAAAGACCACCTTCTTCAACTGCCTCACCGGCCTGTACGTCCCCACCGAGGGCACAGTCCGCTACAAGGGCACCGTCCTGCCGCCCAAGCCCCACCTCGTCACCAAGGCAGGCATCGCCCGCACCTTCCAGAACATCAGGCTCTTCGCCAACATGACCGTCCTGGAGAACGTCCTCGTCGGACGCCACACCAGGACCAAGGAAGGCCTCTGGTCCGCGCTCCTGCGCCTCCCCGGCTACACGAAGGCCGAAAACGGCAGCCGCGAACGCGCCATGGAACTCCTCGAGTTCATCGGCCTCCAGGACAAGGCCGACCACCTCGCGCGCAACCTCCCCTACGGAGACCAGCGCAAGCTGGAAATCGCCCGCGCCCTCGCCAGCGACCCCGGACTCCTCCTCCTGGACGAGCCCACCGCAGGCATGAACCCCCAGGAAACCCGCGTCACCGAAGAACTCATCTTCGCCATCCGGGACCAGGGCATCGCCGTCCTCGTCATCGAGCACGACATGCGCTTCATCTTCAACCTGTGCGACCGCGTCGCCTGCCTCGTCCAGGGCGAAAAGCTCGTCGAAGGCACCCCCTCCGTCGTCCAGAGCGACGACCGCGTCATCGCCGCCTACCTCGGCACCCCCTTCAAAGGCGCCCCCGGCGCCGAAGAAGTCGCCGAAGTCGAAGCGGCGGAAGCAGTGGCAGAGGCGGAAGCGGAGGCCGAGGCAGAGGCGGAGGCGGAGGCCGAGGCCGAGGCCGAGGCCGAAACCGAAACCGAAGCCAAGGCTGAAGCAGCAGCACCCACCAGCACCAAGGACACCACCACCGAGGAGGAGGACACCCGATGACCGCACTGCTCGAGGTCGAGGACCTCCGCGTCGCCTACGGCAAGATCGAAGCCGTCAAAGGCATCTCCTTCACCGTCGACGCCGGCCAGGTGGTCACCCTCATCGGCACCAACGGCGCCGGCAAGACCACCACCCTGCGCACCCTCTCCGGACTGCTCAAGCCCATCGGCGGCCGCATCCTCTTCGAGGGCAAACCACTCACCAACATCCCCGCACACAAGATCGTCGCCCTGGGCCTCGCCCACTCCCCCGAGGGCCGCCACATCTTCCCCCGGCTGACGATCACCGAGAACCTCCTCCTCGGCGCCTACCTCCGCAACGACAAGGCCGGCATCGAGAAGGACATCCAGCGCGCCTACGACCTCTTCCCCATCCTCGGGGAACGCCGGAAGCAGGCCGCCGGAACCCTCTCGGGCGGCGAACAGCAGATGCTCGCCATGGGACGCGCCCTCATGTCCCAGCCCAAACTGCTCATGCTCGACGAACCCTCCATGGGCCTCTCCCCGATCATGATGCAGAAGATCATGGAGACCATCGTCGAACTCAAGGCCTCCGGCACCACCATCCTGCTCGTCGAGCAGAACGCCCAGGCCGCCCTCTCCCTCGCGGACCAGGGCCACGTCATGGAGATCGGCAAGATCGTCCTCTCCGGCACCGGAGCGGACCTCCTCCACGACGAGTCCGTCCGCAAGGCGTACCTCGGCGAGGACTGAGCCCGCGTACGAAGAAGCCCGCGCCCCGGACATCCGGGGCGCGGGCTTCTTCGTGCACACGTACGGGTACGGGTACGGCTACTCCGCCGCCCGCTTCTTCTCCTCGGCGTCCTCGATCAACGCCTCCGCCAGCTGCTGCATCGACAGCCGCCGGTCCATCGACGTCTTCTGGATCCACCGGAACGCGGCCGGCTCCGAGAGACCGTAGTCCGTCTGCAGAATGCTCTTCGCCCGGTCGACCAGCTTCCGCGTCTCCAGCCGCTGCGCCAGGTCCGCGACCTCGCCCTCCAGCGCCTTCAGCTCCGCGAACCGCGACACCGCCATCTCGATGGCCGGCACGACATCGCTCTTGCTGAACGGCTTCACCAGGTATGCCATCGCCCCGGCGTCCCGGGCGCGCTCGACGAGGTCGCGCTGCGAGAACGCGGTCAGCATCAGGACGGGCGCGATGGACTCCTCGGCGATCTTCTCGGCGGCGGAGATCCCGTCGAGGACCGGCATCTTCACATCGAGGATCACCAGGTCAGGCTTGTGCTCCCGGGCCAGCTCGACCGCCTGCTGCCCGTCCCCGGCCTCACCGACGACCGCATACCCCTCTTCTTCGAGCATCTCTTTGAGGTCGAGGCGGATCAGGGCCTCGTCCTCGGCGATGACGACGCGGGTCGTCAGCGGCGGGACGTGCGACTTGTCGTCGTCGGCGACGGGCTGGGGCGACTCGGGGGTGGTCACGGGGCTCCTCGTTCAGGGCAGGTGCTGCTACCTGAGCCTACCTAGCTCCTGTATGTTTGAGTCACAGCGGGTCAACGCTAGCCTTTGATCCTAATGCCAGCCCTGGTAGTCCAGCGGAAGAGACACGGTTCTCAAACAACCGACAGCGTGGGTTCGAATCCCACCCAGGGCACTTTCCCTTTCATTCCAAGGTTCACAGAGGCTTGGCGATCTTCACTCCTGCCAGTGAACTCATGTTCAACCTGGGCACACACTCGCGTAGCTCGCACGAGACTTCGCTGCATGGAACAGCACAATCCGTCGATACGTGACGAAGCGCTCGCCCTCTTACGGAGCGGAACCACAAATCGAACGGTCGCAGAACTCCTCAATGTGCCCCGCGGAACAGTCGGCTGGTGGCTGCACGAGGATCGCAAGCAACGCGGGATTCAATTCGAGCGGCCGACCGACTGCCCTATGTGTACCGGCCGCGACTTCGACCATCTCGCCTACGCCTACTTACTGGGCCTCTACCTCGGCGACGGGCACATCATCTCCAAGCCGAAGCAGCATCACCTCTCGATCTTCTGCGGCGACCTGCACCCAGGCCTCATCGGTGAAGCCGAATCTGCGATGCGCCGAGTAATGCCCTTGCCACGCACAGGGCGGCGCCACAGAAGCGGGTGCGTCGAGGTCAAGTCCTTCACCAAGCACTGGACTTGCCTCTTCCCCCAGCACGGCCCAGGCAGAAAGCACGACCGCCGCATCGCCCTCGAAACCTGGCAGCAAGACATCGTCGACGCCCACCCCTGGGACTTCATCCGTGGCCTCATCCACTCCGACGGATGCCGGAACATGAACTGGACCACCAGGATGGTGGGCGGCGTGCGGAAGCGGTACGAGTATCCGCGGTACTGGTTCACCAACGTCTCGGACGACATCCGCCGCCTCTACACCGACACCCTCGACAAGCTCGGCATCGAGTGGACGCACTGCACCCGCGCGGGCAAGGAGTACAACATCTCCGTCGCCCGACGGGCATCCGTGGCGCTCATGGATGCACACGTCGGGCCGAAATACTGGGCGAGCCCCCTACTGAGGGCCGTCGTCCTCGCCGATGTGGTGCACGCGCACCAGGTTCGTCGAGCCCGCGACGCCGGGCGGGGAGCCGGCCGTGATGACCACGACGTCGCCCTTCTGGCAGCGGCCGATCTTCAGCAGCTCCTCGTCCACCTGCGCCACCATCGCGTCCGTCGACTCCACGTGCGGGCCCAGGAAGGTCTCCACGCCCCACGTGAGGTTCAGCTGGGAGCGGGTGGCCGGGTCCGGGGTGAAGGCCAGGAGCGGGATGGGTGAGCGGTAGCGGGAGAGCCGCTTGACCGTGTCGCCGCTCTGCGTGAAGGCGACCAGGAACTTCGCGCCGAGGAAGTCGCCCATCTCCGCTGCCGCGCGGGCGACCGCGCCGCCCTGGGTGCGGGGCTTGTTGCGGTCCGTGAGGGGCGGGAGGCCCTTGGCGAGGATGTCCTCTTCCGCCGCCTCGACGATGCGGGACATGGTGCGGACGGTCTCGATGGGGTACTTGCCGACGCTCGTCTCGCCGGACAGCATCACGGCGTCCGTGCCGTCGATG
The DNA here is from genome assembly GCF_040630435.1 of Streptomyces sp. NPDC005803. Lineage (NCBI taxonomy): Bacteria > Bacillati > Actinomycetota > Actinomycetes > Kitasatosporales > Streptomycetaceae > Streptomyces > Streptomyces sp. NPDC005803. The sequence continues at coordinate 156,692 of NZ_JBEXXO010000004.1, forward strand.
ACGGCGTTGGCGACGTCGGAGGCCTCGGCGCGGGTGGGGCGGGAGTTGTCGATCATCGAGTCCAGCATCTGGGTGGCGACGATGACCGGCTTGGCGTTGCGCTTGGCGAGTTTGATCGCGCGCTTCTGGACGATGGGGACCTGCTCCAGGGGCATTTCGACGCCGAGGTCGCCGCGGGCGACCATGATGCCGTCGAAGGCGGCGACGATGTCGTCGATGTTGTCGACGGCCTGGGGCTTCTCGACCTTGGCGATGACGGGGAGGCGGCGGCCTTCCTCGTCCATGATGCGGTGGACGTCTTCGATGTCGCGTCCGCTGCGGACGAAGGAGAGGGCGATGACGTCGGCGCCGGTGCGCAGGGCCCAGCGGAGGTCTTCGATGTCCTTTTCGGAGAGGGCGGGGACGGAGACGGCGACGCCGGGGAGGTTGAGGCCTTTGTGGTCGGAGACCATGCCGCCTTCGATGACGGTGGTGTGGACGCGGGGGCCGTCGACCCGGGTGACTTCGAGGGTGACGCGGCCGTCGTCGATGAGGATGCGTTCGCCTGCGGTGACGTCGGTGTTGAGGCCGCTGTAGGTGGTGCCGCAGGCGTGGCGGTCGCCTTCCATGGGTTCGACGGTGATGGTGAAGTCGTCGCCGCGTTCAAGGAGTACGGGTCCCTCGCGGAAGCGTCCGAGGCGGATCTTCGGGCCTTGAAGGTCGGCGAGGATGCCGACGCTGCGTCCGGTTTCGTCGGACGCTTTGCGTACGTGGTGGTAGCGGTCTTCGTGTTCGGCGTAGGTGCCGTGGCTGAGGTTGAGGCGGGCGATGTCCATTCCCGCGTGGACCAGGGCTTTGATCTGGTCGTATGTGTCGGTGGCGGGTCCTAGGGTGCAAACGATTTTGGCTCGGCGCATGGTCTGAGCCTAGACCTTACCTACGGGTAGTTAATTGGCTGCGCATGACTGCTCAACGACCTCTGGGTGAAGGGGTTTTGACAAGGGTTGAAGTGTGCGGCCGAGTGCTCGGATGAGCGTGCGGGGAGGGGGTTCGGGTGTCGTGGGGGTGAGTGGGGTCGGTGCGGGGTTCGCTGTGGCAACCGGTGCGTCGGGGGGTGGTCATCGAACAGAAACCTGTCGGGGGTGTTGCCGGGGGTGGTGCGTGGGTGATTATCTACGCGCGTTGTGCACGCGTGCGTGGGGTCTACGCGCGTGGTGTACGGATCGAACTGGGCACGGAGTGAACTGAGATGTGGGAGACGAGATGCCGCTGAACCGAAGGACGTTCCTGGGCACATCGGCCGCGGCCGGGGCCGGTGCGGCGATCACGGGTGGTGCCGCGGCGCCTGCCTCGGCGCAGGGCCGGGGGGCCGGGCACGGGCGTCCGCCGAAGCGGTACTCGTTCACGGTGATGGGTACGACGGATCTGCACGGGAACGTCTTCAACTGGGACTACTTCACGGACCAGGAGTTCGACGACAAGGCGCACAACGACGTGGGGCTGGCGAAGATCTCGACGCTGGTGGACCAGGTGCGCCGGGAGAAGGGCCGTCACAACACCCTGATGATCGATGCGGGTGACACGATCCAGGGCACGCAGTTGTCGTACTACTACGCGAAGATCGATCCGATCACGGCGAAGCACGGGCCGGTGCACCCGATGGCGCAGGCGATGAACGCGATCGGTTATGACGCGGCGGCGCTGGGCAACCATGAGTTCAATTACGGCATTCCGGTGCTGCGGAAGTTCGAGGAGCAGTGTGATTTCCCGCTGCTGGGTGCGAACGCGCTGGATGCGAAGACGTTGCGGCCGGCGTTCGCGCCGTATGTGATCAAGACGTTGCGTACGCCGCACGGGCGGGACGTGAGGGTGGGGATCCTGGGGCTGACGAATCCGGGTATCGCGATCTGGGACAAGGCGAACGTGGCCGGGAAGATGGTGTTCCCGGGTCTGGAGGAGCAGGCGGCGAAGTATGTGCCGCGGCTTCGTTCGATGGGTGCGGACGTGGTTGTCGTCGCGGCGCATTCGGGTAACAGCGGGACGTCGTCGTACGGGGATCAGGTTCCGTACGTGGAGAACGCCGCGGGTCTGGTGGCGGAGCAGGTGCCGGGGATCGACGCGATTTTGGTGGGTCACGCCCATCTGGAGATTCCGGAGTACTTCGTCGAGAACAAGGAGACCGGCAAGAAGGTGGTGCTGTCGGAGCCGTTGAAGTGGGGGCAGCGGCTGACGCTGTTCGACTTCGATGTGGTGTGGGAGAGGGGCCGCTGGGTGGTCGAGAAGGCTGGTTCCCGGGTGCTGAACTCCAACACGGTGGCGGAGGATCCGAAGGTCACGAAGCTGTTGGTGGACGAGCACAAGAAGGTGGTGGCGTACGTCAATCAGGTGATCGGTACGTCGACTGCGGCGATGACGACGGCTGAGGCGGCGTGGAAGGACGAGCCGATCATCGATCTGATCAATGTCGTCCAGGCGGAGACGGTGAAGGCGGCGCTGGCGGGTGGCGAGTACGCGGCGTTGCCGGTGCTGTCGCAGGCGTCGTGTTTCTCGCGTACGGCGCGGATTCCGGCGGGGAATGTGACGATCAAGGATGCGGCGGGTCTGTATCCGTTCGAGAACACGCTTGAGGCGCGGTTGCTGACGGGTGCGCAGATCAAGGACTATCTGGAGTTCTCGGCGCGGTATTACGTGCAGACGGCGGCGGGTGTTCCGGTGGACACGGCGAAGTTGACGAACGCGGACAACACGCCGGATTACAACTATGACGCGGTGTCGGGTCTGACGTATGACATCGACATCGCGAAGCCGAATGGTTCTCGGATCGTGAATCTTTCGTTCGAGGGGAAGGCAATCGATCCGGCGGCGCAGTTCGTGCTGGCGGTGAACAATTACCGGGCGAGCGGTGGGGGTAATTTCCCGCATGTGCCGGGTGCGAAGCAGGTGTGGGCGAATTCGGAGGAGATCCGGAACACGATCATCGGGTGGGTGCAGGCGAAGGGGTCGGTGGATGGTGCGCAGTTCGCTTCGGTGGGCTGGCGTCTGACGCGGGACGGTACGCCGGTGTTCTAGGCGTCGGTGTTCCGGCTGCGGGTGTCCGGTGTGCCGGTGTTCCGGTCGGTGTGCGGGTGTGTGTGAGGCGGCCGCTCGCTTCCCTTGGGGGGAGGTGGGCGGCCGCTTTTTTGTGTGTCCGCGGCTGGTCAGTTGCCTTGGACGAGGGGGATGAGGGTGGGGGGTTGGGCGGGGATGTTCGGGTTCTGGGGGGTGAGGCCGAAGGTGGTGAAGGCGGTGCGTTGTGGGAGGGGGTAGGGGGTGGTGCCGGTGAGGTTGTTGAGGATGGTGGCGCTGCGCCAGGCGGCGAGGCCGAGGTCGGGGGCGCCGACGCCGTGGGTGTGGCGTTCGGCGTTCTGTACGTAGATGGCGCCGGTGATGGCGGGGTCGAGGTCGAGGCGGTAGTGGTGGTCGATGCGGGGGCGTCCGGCGGTGTCGCGGCGTAGGTGGGTGGCGAGGTTGCCGAGGAGGTGGTCGAGGGGGCGTTCGCGGTAGCCGGTGGCGAGGACTACGGCGTCGGTGGTGAGGCGGGTGCGGGTGCCTTGTTGGGTGTGTTCGAGGTGGAGTTCGATGCGGGTGGTGGCGACGCGGCCTGCGGTGCGTACGTGGACGCCGGGGGTGAGGGTGGCGTCGGGCCAGCCGCCGTGGAGGGTGCGGCGGTAGAGCTCGTCGTGGATGGCGGTGATGGTGTCGTGGTCGATGCCTTTGTGGAGTTGCCATTGGTGGGGGACGAGTTGGTCGCGTACGGGTTCGGGGAGTGCGTGGAAGTAGCGGGTGTAGTCGGGGGTGAAGTGTTCGAGGCCGAGTTTGGAGTACTCCATGGGGGCGAAGGCGGGGGTGCGGGCGAGCCAGTGGATTTTTTCGTTGCCGGCGGGGCGGGCTCGGAGGAGGTCGAGGAAGATTTCGGCGCCGGATTGTCCTGAGCCGATGACGGTGATGTGTTCGGCGGCGAGGAGTTGTTCCCGGTGGTGGAGGTAGTCGGCGGAGTGGATGAGGGGGACGGTTCCGGCGTCGGCGAGGGGTTTCAGGGGGGCGGGGATGTGGGGTTCGGTGCCGATGCCGAGGGCGAGGTTGCGGGCGTGGGTGCGGCCGAGGGCTTCGGCTTCGCCGTGGGGGTCGAGTTGGGTGAAGTCGATGTCGAAGTGGGCGTGTCGGTGGTTCCAGCGGATGGCGTCGATGTGGTGGCTGAAGTGGAGGCCGGGGAGTTGTTCGCTGACCCAGCGGCAGTAGGCGTCGTATTCGGCGCGTTGGATGTGGAAGCGCTCGGCGAAGTAGAAGGGGAAGAGCCGGTCGCGGGTGCGTAGGTAGTTGAGGAGGGTCCAGGGGCTGGTGGGGTCGGCGAGGGTGGTGAGGTCGGCGAGGAAGGGGACTTGGAGGGTGGCGCCGTCGATGAGGAGGCCGGGGTGCCAGTGGAAGGCGGGGCGTTGTTCGTAGAAGGCGGCGGTGAGGGGGGTGGGGAGGCCGTGGGTGAGGGCGGCGAGGGAGAGGTTGAAGGGGCCGATGCCGATGCCGACGAGGTCGTGTGGCTGGTCGGTCTGGGGGGTGGGCCGGTCGGGCCGGGCTGTCATCGGTGCGTGCTGCCTTCTGTGAGTTCGGTGGTGAGGTGGGTGACGAGGTCGAGGAGTTTTTGCAGGTCGTCGGGGGTGGTGTGGGGGTTGAGGAGGGTTGCTTTGAGCCAGAGGCGGCCCTGGGTACGGGCGCGGCCGAGTACGGCGTGGCCTCGGGTGAGGAGGGTGCGGCGGAGGGTGGCGACGGTGTGGTCGTCGGAGTTGGTGGGGCGGAAGAGGACGGTGGTGATGGTGGGGCGGTCGTAGAGGTCGAGGGTGGGGGTCTTGGTGATGAGGTCGGCGAGGTGGTGGGCGGCGGCGCAGGTGCGGTCGATGAGGTCGGCGAGGCCCGTGCGGCCGAGTGCTTGGAGGGTGACGGCGATTTTGAGTGCGTCGGGGCGGCGGGTGGTGCGGAGGGAGCGGCCGAGGAGGTCGGGGAGTCCGGCGTGGGTGTCGTCGTCGGCGTTGAGGTAGGGGGCGTGGTGGTGGAGGGGGTCGAGGTGGTGGTGGTCGGGGACGGCGAGGATGCCGGCTGATGCGGGTTGCCAGCCGAGTTTGTGGAGGTCGAGGGTGACGCTGTCGGCGCGGTCGAGGCCGTTGACTTTGTGGCGGTGGGTGGGGCTGAGGAGGAGGGGTCCGCCGTAGGCGGCGTCGATGTGGAGTTCGGCGCCGTGGGTGTGGCAGAGGTCGGCGATGTCGGTGAGGGGGTCGATCTGGCCGGTGTCGGTGGTGCCTGCGGTGGCGGTGACGAGGGTGGGGCCTTGTTGTCGGGTGAGGGTGGTGTGGAGTGCGGCGAGGTCGAGGGTGCCGTGGGGGGCGGGGATGGTGAGGGGTGCGGGGAGGCCGAGGAGCCAGGCGGCGCGGGTGATGCTGTGGTGGGCGTTGGTGCCGGTGATGGTCTGGATGGTGCCGTGGCGTTCGCGGGCGAGGAGCAGGGCGAGTTGGTTGGCTTCGGTGCCGCCGGTGGTGATGAGGGCGTCGGGGTGGGTGTGGTGCGGGTAGATCTCGGCGGCGAGGGCTTGGGTGGTGGCGGCTTCGAGGGTGGAGGCGGCGGGGGCCTGGTCCCAGGAGTCCATGGAGGGGTTGAGTGCGGAGGCGGCGAGGTCGGCGGCGGTGGCGAGGGCGAGGGGTGGGGTGTGGAGGTGGGCTGCGCAGAGGGGGTCTGCGGGGTCGGCGGCGCCTTCGGTGAGGGCTCCGATGAGGGTGGCGAGGGCGTGGTGGGGGCCGGTGCCGTGTTCGGGGATGGTGGGGTCGAGGGCGGTGCGCATGTGGGTGGTGACGGTGTCGGGTCCGCCGGCGGGGAGGGGGCCGGCGCGGCGGCGGGCGCCTTCTTGGAGTGCGGTGAGGACGGTGTCGATGAGGGGGCGCAGGGCGGTGGGGCCGGTGGTGGATCCGGCGAGGGGTGGGGTGGGCATGGCTGGGTGGCCCTTCGGGTGCGCGCGGGTGGACATTGCAGCTTGTCCGGGTTTCGGTGGGCGCTGCCGGGGAGCCTGGTGATCTGAACTCGAAAGGGGGATGGGTGGGTGTTCGAGGGTGTTGGCGGGGGGTTCGGGTGGTAGGGGTGCGCGCGGTTGGGTGTCCGCATACGGGTGTGCCCGGCCTGTCCTCGGGGTGAGGGCGGGCCGGGCACGGGTGGTGGGGTGGTGCGGGGTGTGGGTCAGTGGGCGTCGCGGACGGTGAGGGCGCGGCGGAGGTCGTCGATCTGGTCGGTGAGTTTGCGGCGGAGGGCGGGGGTGAGGGCCTGGTCGGTGAGGGCTTGTTCGCCGAGGTGGAGACTGTCGGCGTCGATGGCGTGGGCGGGGAAGGCGTGGCGTCCGGCGGCTTCGGCGATGGCGGGGCCGCGGCGGGCGGCGAGTGCGGTCGCTTCGGGGTAGTAGCGGGGGACGTAGGCGGTGACGAGGTCGGTCTGTTCGGGCTGCCAGAAGCCTTGGGCGGTGGCGGTGAACAGGTAGTTGGAGAGGGTGTCGTCGGTGAACAGGGCGTGCCAGGCGGCGGCTTTGGCTTCGGGGGTGGGCAGGGCGGCGCGGCAGCGGGCGGCGCCTTCTTGTCCGGTGGCGCTGGGGTCGGCTCGGAGTTCGGCGGCGATGGCGGTTTCGTCGGTGGCGCCGAGGACGGCGAGGCGGGTGAGGATGCGCCAGCGCAGTTCGGGGTCGAGTTCGGGGCCGCCGGGGACGGTGCCGTCGGTGAGCCAGCCGTGGATGGTGTCGGGCTGGGTGGCTGCGTCGATGTAGTGGCGTACGGCGGTGAGGCGGAGACCGGGGTGGGTGCCGTCTTCGGTGCGGCGGATGAGGTCGCGGGTGAGGGCGGTGAGGGTGGCCAGGGCGGCGGGCCGTTGTCCGGGGGTGACGTAGCGTGCGGCGACCTGGGTGTCGGCGAAGGCGAGGACGCCTTGGAGGAGGGCGAGGTCGGTTTCGTGGGGGAGGTGGGTGCGGGCGGCTTCGAGGTAGGTGGTGGGGGCGAGTTCGCCGTCGCGGACCATGTCGCGGGCGGCGTTCCAGACGACGGCGCGGGTGAGGGCGTCGGGGATGCCGGAGAGGTTGTTGAGGACGGTGTTCCAGGAGTCCGGGTCGAGGCGGATCTTGGCGTAGGTGAGGTCGTTGTCGTTGAGGACGACGAGGGCGGGGCGGCGGCCGGTCCGGGCGGTGGCGCTGTCCTGGGGGGTGTCGTGGGGGATGCCGATGTCGAAGCGGTCGCGCAGGACGAGCCGCTCGGGGCCGGCTTGGGTGTCGATGGCGTGGTCGTAGGTGCCGACGGTGATGCGGTGGGGGCGGGTGCCCTGGTGGTCGACGGTGAGGGACCAGGTGGTGTCGGTTTCGGTGATGTGGGGGGTGAGGGTGTCGACTCCGGTGGTGCGCAGCCATTGGTCGGCCCAGGCGTGGACGTCGCGGTCGGTGGCGGAGGCGAGGTTGTCGATGAAGTCGGCGAGGGTGGCGTTGGCGAATTTGTGGCGGGCGAAGTGGGTGTTGATGCCGGCCAGGAAGTCCTTCTCGCCGAGCCAGGCGACGAGTTGGCGCAGGGCGGATGCGCCCTTGGCGTAGGAGATGCCGTCGAAGTTGAGCATCGCGGAGGCGGTGTCGGGGACGGCGGCGGGGTCGGGGGCGACGGGGTGGGTGGAGGGGCGCTGGTCGGCGTCGTATCCCCAGCCCTTGCGGGCGACGCCGAAGTCGACCCAGGTGTCGGTGAAGGAGGTGGCTTCGGCGAGGGTCTGGTAGCCCATGTACTCGGCGAAGGACTCGTTGAGCCAGATGTCGTCCCACCAGGCGAGGGTGACGAGGTCGCCGAACCACATGTGGGCCATTTCGTGGGCGATGACCATGCCGCGGGTCTGGCGTTCGGTGTCGGTGACGGCGGAGCGGTAGACGAATTCGTCGCGGAAGGTGACGAGGCCGGGGTTTTCCATGGCGCCCGCGTTGAACTCGGGGACGAAGGCCTGGTCGTACGAGTCGAACGGGTAGGGCTCGTCGAACTTTTCCTGGAACCGGTCGAAGCAGGCGCGGGTGATGTCGAAGATCTCGTCGGAGTCGGCGTCGAGGTGGGGGGCGAGGGAGCGGCGGCAGTGGATGCCGAAGGGCAGTCCGGCGTGTTCGGTGGTCACGGAGTGCCAGGGGCCCGCGGCGACGGCGACGAGGTAGGTGGAGACGGGGGGCGTGGGGGCGAGGGTCCAGTGGCCGTCGCCGGTGTGCTGGGCGATGCCGTTGCCGAGGACGGTCCAGCCTTCGGGGGCGGTGACGGTGAGGGCGAAGACGGATTTGAGGTCGGGCTGGTCGAACGCGGCGAAGACGCGCTGGACGTCTTCCATGAAGAGCTGGGTGTAGAGGTAGGTCTCGTTGTCGGTGGGGTCGGTGAAGCGGTGCATGCCTTCGCCGGTGCGGGAGTAGCGCATGGCGGCGTCGACGCGCAGTTCGTGGGGGCCGGCGGTGAGGGCCGTGAGGGGGAAGCGGTTCTCGTCGAGGTCCGCGGGGTTCAGGGGGTGCCCGTCGAGGCTGATGGAGCGCAGGGTGGCGGGCTTGAGTTCGACGAAGGTGTCACCGTCGGCGAGGGCGGTGAACTGGATGACGGTGCGGGAGTCGAAGGTCTCCTCCCCTGTGGTCAGATCGAGATCGATCGTGTACCGCTGTACGTCGAGGAACTGGACTCGGGCCTGCGCTTCATCGCGCGTCAGTACGGACATGGGGGCCATGCTGCCGTATGCGGGGGGCGGATCGCAGGTGGGTTCTCCGTGGGCTGACGGGGGCCCGGGCCGGTCCTTTGAGGGCTAAGATTCTTGACGAAGGTGTACCTGTACGGAGGAGTGCCCGGGATGGCGAAGAAGGCTTCCGCGAGTTCCGGCGGGTCCGGCGGTTCCGGTGGGCTCGTGCCCCGGCAGGACGCGGTGGCGTCGATCGTGGCGGACTGGCGGCGGGAGCGGCCCGAGCTGGACACGGCTCCGCTGGAGGTGTTCGGCCGGCTGCACCGGGCGTTCCTGCGGTACAGCGCGGCGATCTCGCGGCCGGTGGAGCGCAAGGGCCTGTCGATGGCGGGCTTCGATGTGCTGACGGCGCTGCGCAGGGCGGGGGCGCCGTTCCGGCGTACGGCGGGTGAGCTGGCCGATTCGGGGCTGATCAGTTCGGCGGGGGTGACGCTGCGGATCGACCGGCTGGAGAAGGACGGGCTGATCCGGCGGGAGCGGGATCCGCAGGACCGCCGGGTGGTGCACTCGCGGCTCACGGACGAGGGTCTGTCGGTGATCGACGCGTTGTTCTCGGAGCATCTGGACAATGAGCGGCGGATGCTGGCGGGGCTGTCGGCCGAGGAGTGCGCGCAGCTGGCGGGGTTGCTGGAGAAGCTGGAGCGGTCCGTGCTGGCGGCGGAGTCGGGCGAGTAGGGGCTCGCGGGGGCCCGGGCCCCGGTGCGGGGTCTGTTCCCGAGCGCCGGACGGGCCTGGTTTCGCCCAGCGCCTCCGGGGCGCCGCACGTCCTCGATCGCCGGACGGGCCTGGTTTTCGCCCAGCGCCTCCGGGGCGCCGCACGTCCTCGATCGCCGGACGGGCCTGGTTTTCGCCCAGCGCCTCCGGGGCGCCGCACGTCCTCGATCG